>NZ_RZTO01000059.1:0-13990 GCF_003997225.1 Mesorhizobium sp. M2C.T.Ca.TU.002.02.1.1 | reverse complement strand
GTTGTCGATCGACTCCAGCACCGCGAACAGGCGCTGGTGGCGCTGCATGGCTCGGCCGATGGCATAGAGCACTTTGGCTCTGGCATAGCCCGAGCTGGCGCTCCATTTCGGCAGCGCTTTGGCGGCCGCCGCGACCGCGGCGTCGATGTCGGCGGCGCCTGCATCCGAGACCTTGGCCAGCAGCTTGCCGGAGGACGGTTCGGAGGTGTCGAAGGTCTTGCCGCTGGCCGCCGCTTTCCAGGTGCCGTCGATGAACAGGGCCTTGGAGAAATCGCGCGAGGCCAGCCAGGCGTCGGCCTCGTTGCGGGCTTCCGGCGCCGGACCGTATTCCATGGCGTGATAGCGTTCGAGGATGTTCATGGGGCGGCTCCTTTATGGGGAGAATTTTTTATGAGGTGGAGTTCCTTCGCGCCCCCCTCTGTCCTGCCGGACATCTCCCCCACAAGGGGGGAGATTAGCCTTCGCGGCCGTAGGCGCCCAATCTGCGACGTCGGCGATTGGCGAAATCATTGGTGACAGCCAATCTCCCCACCCGTGGGGGAGATGTCCGGCAGGACAGAGGGGGGCGCGAAGGAACTCGGCGTTCAAGGCCTTCACTCGCCCTACGCCATCGCGTGGCGGTGGTTGGCCGAATAGTGGCCGGTCAGATGATGTTCGAGCTGGCGTTCGATGTCGGTGAGCAGGCTCGACGCGCCGAAGCGGAATAGCTCCGGCTCCAGCCAGGGCCGGCCGAGCTCTTCCTTCATCAGCACCAGCCAGTCGAGCGCGACCTTAGCGGTGGAGATGCCGCCCGCCGGCTTGAAGCCGATCAGATAGCCGGTCTCCTCGAAATAGGCGCGGATGGCGCGGACCATGGCGAGGCCGACGGGAAGCGTGGCGTTGACGCTTTCCTTGCCGGTCGAGGTTTTTATGAAATCGGCGCCGGCCATCATCGCCACCATGGAGGCCAGCATGACATTGCGCAGTGTGGAAAGGTCGCCGGTGCCGAGGATGACCTTGAGATGCGCATCGCCGCAGGCCGCGCGCATGGCGACGATCTCGTTGAACAGCTCGCGCCATTTTGCGCCGTAGACCAGGCCACGCGGAATGACGACATCGATCTCGTCGGCGCCGTCCTTGACCGAGGCCTCGATCTCCTGCAGGCGGGTCGAGAGCGGCGTCAAGCCATGCGGGAAGGCGGTGGAGACAGCGGCGACATGGATGCCGGTGCCGCGCAGGGCATCGACCGCGGTGGCGACGAAGGGATGGTAGACGCAAACCGCCGCCGGACGGATAGTTTCGCCCGAGATGCTGAGACCCTCGACGATATCGCGACGCAACGGGTTGATCGCCTTGGCGCAGAGCCGGCGCACGCGCTCGTCGGTGTCGTTGGAGTTCAGCGTGGTGAGGTCCATGCAGGCGATGGCGCGCAACAGCCAGGCGGCCTGGTTGTCGGCCTTGATCGAGCGCCGCTTGGTGAGCGTGGCGACGCGGCGCTCCAGCGCCGAGCGGTTGACGCTGCGCACCGATTCCAGGAAGCCGAGATCGAGCTTCATGCCGGGATTGCGGGCAATGCCATGTTCCAGCGGCAGCGGCGTGTTGGCGGCGGCGCGCGCCGGCAGCGGCATCACCTTGGACGCGCCTGCGCCTGCACCAGCCTCGCGGATCGTGCTGCTCATCTCCTGCCCTTTCGTTTCAGCGCGCTTGCGCCTTATGCCTTCATGCGTGTCGTTGGGTGACGAGCATGAAGATAGCCCGTGAAGCGACGCTTCACGAGTCTTTCAAGGGGTCATAGCGGAAAAAGGCTGCCAAGGCAGTAGATTTTTGACCGCATGGTCAAAGCATCATGCCGAGTGGGCGCTCCCAGCGTTGGAGATTGGCCGGCCTCAGCCGACGAAGGCGCGCTCGACGACGAAGCTTGCCGGGTGGCTCAAGGAACCTTCCTGGAAGCCGAGGCTTTCGGCGAGCTCCTTGACATCCTTCAGCATATGCATCGAGCCGCAGATCATGATGCGGTCGGTCTCGGGGTTGAGCTTGTCGATGCCGAGGTCGGAATAGAATTTTCCGGAGCCGATCAGCGCGGTGATGCGGCCCATGCGCGGAGACTCTTCGCGGGTCGTCGAGTTGTAGAGCGTGACGCGACCCTCGGTCAGCTCGCCGATCAGCGGATCGCTATGGAGCGCGGCCACCAGTTCCTGGCCGTAGACAAGCTCGGCCCGGTCGCGGCAGGTGTGGGTGAGGAAGACGTGATCGAACTTCTCATAGGTCTCGGGATCGCGCAGCAGACTGGCGAAAGGCGCGATGCCGGTGCCGGTCGAGATCATGAACAGGCGCTTTGCGGGGGTCAGCGCATCGAGCACGAGCGTGCCGGTCGACTTCTGGCGCATGATGACGGTGTCGCCGACCTCAATCTTCTGCAGCTCGGAGGTCAGCGGACCGTCCGGCACCTTAATCGAGAAGAATTCGAGCTCGTCGTCCCAGGCGGGGCTGGCGACGGAATAGGCGCGGAAGATCGGCTTCTCGGCATTGGGCAGGCCGATCATGACGAACTCGCCGGAACGAAAGCGCAGCGACTGCGGCCGGGTGATGCGGAAGGAGAACAGCCGGTCGGTGTAATGCTTCACCGACACCACGGTTTCGGCATAAACATTGGCCGGGATCGGGAACTGCAGCGGCTTCGAGCCGGCAACGTTCAACGCGGATGTCGTGTTCATTCCAACCCAACTTTCCGGCCCAGACGGAACGCACTGGGCGCCAAACTTTCTCCTGCGCGTCCGAACGATCGGGTTCCGACGTGCTTCCCACACACTGCCAACAGTAAGCCCTTGTGTCGGAAAGTTATTAGTATACAAACGATCTTCAGGTCAAGATCGCGGCGTAAAACACCTTTCCAAACTGGGACATATCTGTAGTTTTAGCATTTCGGGCTTCGGCAATGGATGAGAATTTTTCGGCATCGGCGGGAAAAGTTGTCGCAGGCATCGATGTCGGCGGCACCTTCACCGACCTGCTCTTGATCGACGGCAAGGCGGGCGGGAAAGTCCATATCGCCAAGACGCCGACCACGGTGGAAAACCAGGCCTTCGGCGTCGTCGCGGCGCTCGGCGCCACCGGCTTCCCGATCGACGGCATCGACCTCATCGTGCACGGCACGACGACCACGACCAACGCCGTGCTGGAACGCAGGCTGGCGCGGACCGGCATGATCACCACGCGCGGCTTTCGCGACGTGATCGAGCTTGGCCGGCGCACAAGGCCGCAAGCCTATGGCATGACGGGCACTTTCGTCCCCGTCATTCCCCGCGACCTTCGGCTCGAAGTGTCGGAGCGGGTCGAGGCGTCGGGCACTGTCCGCATTCAACTCGACGAGGACGAGATGCGCGACGCGGTGAAGCGGCTGCTCGCCGCCGGCTGCGAGTCGCTCGTCATCCATTTCCTGCATTCCTACGCCAACCCGTCGCACGAGCGGCGCGCGGCCGAGATCGCGGCGGAGCTTTGGCCGAATAGCCACATCACCACCGGACACGCGTTGCTTTCGGAAGCGCGCGAGTTCGAGCGCGGCGTGACGGCGGCGGTCAACGCATCGGTCCAGCCGATCCTCGAGCGCTATGTCGAACGGCTGCGCAAGGAGTTGGCGGCAAAGGGCTACGCCCGCGACTTCCTGATCATGAACGGCAATGGCGGCATGATCTCGGCCCGCTTCGTCACGCTGGAATCGGCCAAGACGGTGATGTCCGGCCCGGCGTCGGGCGTGATCGCCGCCGCCTACACGGGAAAGCGCGCCGGCTTCGGCAACCTCGTGACCTATGATATGGGCGGCACCTCGACCGACGTGGCGCTGATCCGCAATGCCGAACCCGCCGTCTCGAACGAGATCGAGATCGAATATGCGATGCCGATCCATGTGCCGATGGTGGCGGTGCACACGGTCGGCGCCGGCGGCGGCTCCATCGCGCGCGTCGATGCGGCAGGGCTGATCCAGATCGGCCCCGAGAGCGCCGGCGCCAATCCCGGCCCGATCTGCTACGGGCGCGGCGGCACCGAGCCGACCATCACCGACGCCAATCTGGTGCTCGGCCGCCTTGCGCCGAAGAAGCTGCTCTCGGTCGACAATCCCGTCACCGTCGAGCGTGTCACCTCGATCTTCGAGGACAAGATCGGCAAGCGCACCGGCCTGTCCGGGGTCGAGGCCGCGGGCGCCGTGCTTCGGCTCGGCAACATGAAGATGGCGGGCGCCATCCGCATGGTGTCCGTCTCGCGCGGCCACGACCCGCGCGATTTCGCGCTGTTCGCCTTTGGCGGCGCCGGACCGCTGCATGCGACGGCGCTCGCCCGCGAGCTCGGCCTGCCGAGGGTGCTGGTGCCGGCGCGCCCGGGCATCACCAACGCGCTCGGTTGCGTCGTCGCGGACCTTCGCCATGACTTCGTCAACACAATCAACCAGCCTGTGGCGAGTCTCGACGAAGCCGCGCTTCGCGAGGTATTGGAACGGCACCGAAACGAAGGCGAGACGCTGATCGCCAAGGAAGCGGTGAAGCCGGACGCGATCCGCGTGACGCACTCGGCCGACATGCAGTTCGTCGGCCAGACCCACATCATCAACGTGCCGCTGCCTTCCTCGTCGGTTTCACGAGAAACACTGCAGCTTCTGTTCGAAAAGGCCTATTTCGCCCGCTTCAAGGTCGAGCTGCCGGAAATCCGCGCCAACCTCGTCAACCTCAACACCTCGGTCACCGGCGTGCGGCCGCAGATCGACCTGTCGCGGCTGATCGACCCGGCAGAGCGCGCGGCGACGCTCGAAGAGGCGCGGCGCGAGATCCGGCCGGTCTGGTATAGCGGCGCCTGGCACGACACGCCGGTCTATGCCCGCGAAAAGCTGCCGCTCGATGCAACAATCGAAGGCCCCGCGATCCTGGAGCAGATGGACGCCACCACGGTGCTCGAACCCGGAGACCATGCGCGCTCTGACCCCGACGGCAACATCATCATCGACATCGGCGAGACCTAAGATGGCGAAGCTCGACACGATCACGCTTTCGGTGCTGCAGGCGGCCCTGCAGCAGGTCTGCGACGAAATGGATTTGACGTTTTCCCGCGCCGCCTTCTCGCCGGTTATCGCCGAGGCCAACGACCGCTCGGACGGCATCTATTCTGCCGTCGACGGCTCGCTGATCGCGCAAGGCAGCCAGGGCCTGCCGGTCTTCGTCGGCGTCATGCAATACTCGACGAAGACGGTGATCGAGATGATCGCCGACGGCCGTTGTCTGGCTCCCGAACCCGGCGACATCTACATCGTCAACGACCCCTATCTCGGCGGCACGCATCTGATGGACGTGCGCTTCGTCATGCCGGTCTATCGCGGCGGCAAGATCTTTTGCTGGCTTTCCAACACCGGCCATTGGCCGGACATCGGCGGCTCGGTGCCGGGAGGCTTCTCGGCCTCAGCCACGGCTGTCGAGCAGGAAGGCCTGCGGCTGCCGCCGGTGAAACTGTTCAAGAAGGGCGTGCTCGATCCGGAGATCTACGCCATCATCTGCTCGAACATCCGGGTCGCCGACCAACGCATCGGCGATATCCGCGCGCAGGCCGCCGCGCTGCTGATCGGCCAGGACAGGCTCAATGAAATCCTGGATCGTTACGGCGACGAAACCGCCGTCGAGGCGATCGCGGAGCTGCGCCGCCGCGCCGCCGAGCAGATGCGCGCCTCGATCGCCGCCATACCCGACGGCGTCTACCGCTCGCAGGCCTTCGTCGATTCCGACGGGGTGGTGAACGAGCCGCTGACCATCAATCTCGCCGTCGAGAAGAAGGGCGACACGCTGACTTTCGATTTCGCCGGCTCGTCGAAGCCATGCGCCGGGCCGATGAACAGCGTGCTGGCGACGACCTTGTCGTCGGTCTATCTCGCCATGCGCCATATCTTTCCGGAAGTACCGATCAGCGCCGGCGCTTTCGAACCGCTGCACGTCAAGCGGCCGGAAGGCACGTTCCTCGACGCAAAATATCCCCGGCCCGTGTCGGGCTGCGCGGCGGAGGTTTCGCAACGCATCGCCGAGGCGGTGTTCGCGGCTATGGTGCAGGCGCTGCCGGAAAAGGTAACGGCCGCGCCCGCCGGCTCCAGCGGCAATTTCGCGCTCGGCGGCAACGATCCGGCGCGCGGCCGCGACTATGTGATGTACCAGATCTCCGGCGGCGGCTATGGCGGCAATGCCGGTCATGACGGTCTGAGCAATGGCTGCTCGACCATCGGAATCTCGAAGTCGCCGCCGGTCGAGATCATGGAGCAGGCTTTTCCGGTGCTCTACCGGCACTACGCGCTGCGCGAGGGCTCCGGCGGCGCCGGCAAACATCGCGGCGGTTTCGGGCTCGCCTATGAGGTGGAGATACTGCGTGGCGAGGCCCGCGCGTCCTTCGTCATGGATCACGGCCGTTTCGGGCCGCAGGGTGCGTTGGGCGGCCAGGACGGCGCGCCGAACAGCGTGACCGTGTTCCGCGGTGGCGAGGCCCATGTGCCGCCGCATCTTTCCAAGGAGCAGGACATCGCGCTCAAGGCCGGCGACCGCGTGCGGGTCGGCACCCCAGGCGGAGGCGGCTATGGCGATCCGCGCGAACGCGATCCGAAGCAGGTCGCCGAGGACGTCAGGCTTGGGTACTATACGGCCGAGCAGGCCAGGGAGATGTTTGGGGTGGACGTGTAGGGCGGATAGGCTGCGACCCAAGCCAAAGCCCCAGGTCGAGTTCCCGCCAACCCCCCTCTGCCCTGCCGGGCATCTCCCCCGCAAGGGGGGAGATCGGATGTCGCCGCCGCTTTCGCCAATCGCCAACGATGGAAGAGATGCGCCGGCGCTGGAACTGCCAATCTCCCCCCTTGCGGGGGAGATGGCCGGCAGGCCAGAGGGGGGTGCTGTCCCACCAGCGTCTAACGATATCACTCTGTCGAAAGCGGCTTCTACGCCAGCTTCGCCAGCAGCCGCAAAAACGTCGCGGCCTCCTTGACCGTCAGCGGCGCCAGCGTCTCCTCGGTGATGGCGCGCGCCAGCGGGATCAGCCGCTCGATCGCCTGGCGGCCCTCCGGCGTCAGGTTGACCAGCAGCCGCCTTTTGTCGACCTCGTGCTTGGAGACTTCTACCAGCCCGCGCGCCTTCAGCCGGTCGATGACGCCCTTCACGGTGGCGGCGTCCATGGCGATCAGCGTTCCCAACTGGTTCTGCGAGGTCTCGCCGATATCGTAGAGCTTGGCCAGAGCGGCGAATTGCGGCGGCGTCAGGTCGCCGATATGCGAGGCGAAGATCGAGACATGGCGCTGATGCGCCCTGCGCAGGATGAAGCCGACCTGATCCTGCAGGTGATAGTTGTTCTCGTCGCCGTCCTCGGCCTCGACCAGCCGCAGCAGATTGTCCTCGCCGCTCATCTGAGGCCATCCCATGCCTTGATATCTTGGGCCGTCAGAACCGCGACCTTGCGGATCGAAAACTCAGGCATCGGCAAATTCCTCCTGTGCATGCTTGTTGGGCGCGGCGAGCGTCACCGAGCCGCTGATGCGGGCCTCGCCCGCCAGAAACAGCGCCGAGGCGGCGATCAGGCCGCGCCGGCGAAAATCTTCGGCGACGGCAAGGCCGTTGTCCAGCGCCCGCGCCACCTCGCCGGGCGTGAGCGCGCCGACGCCCTGCGTCACCAGCCGCTCGCCGAGATCGCTGTCAGGCGCGAGGTCGCGCGCAGCGGCGCGGGCGATGGCAGGATGTCCAGGCAGGTCGACAGCGTTGGCAATCAGCGTCGCCGCGGCGTCGGCCTCCGCGCCGGTTCGCGCAAGCACGGTGACGGCGTCGGCAATGCCCAGCGAAAACGACCGGCCGCGCCAGCCGCTGGTGGCAACGCCGCGCACGCCATCTTCAGAACGGATGGCGACGCGATCGGCCATGCCATTGCCGGTGCCGGCGATCGCCACCGTCATCGACTGACCGACGCCAAGATGGAGAGCGCAGTCGCCGCCATTGTTGACGTAGGCGCGGTCGAGCCGGCGGCCTGCGAGCATGGCGCCAAGAATTTCGTCGGCTACCGAACCGGCAACGGCGGCCATCGGCGTGATGAAGCATTCCGCCAACGGCATGACGGCTGCTTCCATGCGGCGGGCCGTCGGGCCGGCGAAATCGCGCGGCGCCAGGAAGAAGGCCGGCAAGCGCAATTCGGGCAGTTCCTCGACCACCTCGATCAGGATCGTCTGAAAGCGGGCGACAGCCTGTTCGTAAGCGGCGCGGCACTCCTCCGGCCCGCCAAAGGCCTCGACAATCAGGTCGATCGGCCCGTGGTTGAGATGGAGCCGCCGGCCGTCGGCAAGCCAATGCGCCTGCGGGCCGTTCATCAGCCGGCACCGTTTGCCGCCGCGCGCCGCAGTTGCGCCAGCGGCGGCCAGGGATTGCCGGCGGGCGCGCCGGTGTTGCTGCGCGGGTTGAGGTATTCGCCGCCCTTGGCGAGGATATCCTCGACGCTGCGGATCTCGTTCTCATAACCGCCGAGCCTGACATAGTCGTCGCGGCGCATGGTGAACTCGATCGGCGCGACCAGCGCCGGCGTCGGCACATAGCCGAAGGCGCCTTCCGGCACGCGGGTGACGTCGACCATCAGCGTGATGCCGCCGCCCGGCCAGACATAGACCGGCGCGCCGCCCACCGTCACATAGGTCCTCAGGCCTTGCACCGAGCGGGTGAGGTTGACCGGGTTTTCGGTGACGCCGGCGCGCAGCGAGCCGCCGGCGCCGCCAACGAACAGCACCGTGCACAGCGCCGGCTCGCAATTGTCCTCGATCAGGCCGACGGACTTTTGCAGCCGATCCGGGAACGGCTTTTCGACCGGCTTCAACTGGTCGTCCAGCTCGTAATAGGCGAACTGCTCGCCGGTGGTCGACACCATCAGCAGCGACAGGCCGGGACGCGCGCCCTTCTTGGCGTTCCAGTCGCCGAGGATCGACAGCGGGTCGGAAATCGTCGTGCCGCCCCAGCCGAGGCCGGGCTCCGACACCTTGAAGTAGCGGCCGGGCGTCGAACGCCGGCCGACGATCTTTATCCCGGTATCCTCCCAGCCCAGCACCTTGCCGGCCTGGTGCTCGGAAACGACGCCGGTGATGTGGTCGTCGACCACCACCACCTCGTCGACGAGACCGCGCCACTGCGTGGCGAACATGCCGATGGTGGCCGAGCCGCAGCCGACGCGCATGCGGTGCTCGACCTTGCCGTCGATGACCGGCGGTTTGCCGGCTTCGACGATAACCGTCGCGCCGCCATCGATGGCGAGCTCGACCGGCTTCCTGTTGCAGAGATTGAGCAGCGCGTCGCAGGTGGCGCGCCCTTCCGCCTTGGAACCGCCGGTGAGATGATGGACGCCGCCGAGCGACAGCATCTGCGAGCCATATTCGCCGGTGGTGACATGGCCGATCGCTTCACCCTCGACACGCACTGTCGCCGTCTCGTCGCCGATATGGCGGTCGGTGTCGATCTTCACCTTGACGCCGCAATAGGAGAAGATGCCTTCGGTGACGACGGTGACGAGGTCGACGCCCTCGACCTCCTGGCTGACGATGAAGGGCGCCGGCTTATAGTCGGGATAAGTGGTGCCGGCGCCGATGGCCGTCACGAAGCGGCGGCCGGTGTTGACGAGCTCGCCATTCCAGGCCTCGCCCTCGGCGACGAAAGGCACGACCGCGCCGCCGGTCTCGGCCGCGTGGTCAAGAATGGTCAGCGGGTCCATGCGCACGATGCGGCCGCCGACATTGCCGTAGCGGTCGCAGGCGCCGGTGCGGCCGTCGGCGATGTAGCACATGACCGGACAGGCATCGCAGCGGATCTTTTCCGCCACCTGCTTCTCGCCGGGATCGTGGGTTTCGAAACGTTCGGCAAGCTCGCTCATCGGCGCGCCTCCTTCTCGCGGATCGCCGCCAGGATGCGGCTCGGCGTCGCCGGCACCTTGGTGACCAGGACGCCGGTGGCATGGCGGATGGCGTTGAGGATCGCAGGCGCTGTCGGGATCAGCACATGCTCGCCCAAGCCCTTGGCGCCGAAAGGTCCTTCCGGATCCGGAACCTCGACCAATATGTGCTCGACCGGCGGCACGTCGCCTATGGTCGGGATGAGATAGTCGTGCAAATTCTCGGTGCGGCCGGGGATATATTCCTCCATCAGCGCCATGCCGATGCCCTGCGCGATGCCGCCCTCGATCTGGCCCTCGACCAGAACCGGGTTGATCGCCTTGCCGACGTCATGCGCGGCGGTGATCTTGATCAGCTTGACGGTGCCCAGCTTGAGGTCGACCTCGAGCTCGGCGATCTGCGCCCCATAGCCGTAGACCGCGTAGGGCTTGCCCTGGCCCTTGGCGTCGAGCGGCAGCGTCGGCGGGTCGTAGGTCTCCTCGGCGACGAACACCAAGCCGCCGTCATCGGCCTTAAGCGCGGCCAGGTCGATGCGCCGCGCCGCGTCGCCTTCACGGATCGACAGGCTCGATCCTTCGAGCGCGATCGTCGCCTGCTCCGAGACATTGGCGAAACGCAGGATCTTCTCGCGCAACGCGCGGCCTGCCTTCTCCGCCGCTTTGCCTGTCACAAAAGTCTGACGCGAGGCGGATGTCTTGCCGGCGTCGGGCGTTATGGCGGTGTCGGCGCTCTTCAGCTTGAACCTGTCCAGCGGCAAGCCGAGTGCGTCGGCGCAGATCTGGGTAATGACCGTGTTGGAGCCCTGGCCGATATCGACCGCGCCCTGATGCAGGATGACCTCGCCGGAGGCCGAGATACCTACCTTGATGGTGGAAGGATTGGGGAGCGAAGTGTTGCCGCAGCCATACCAGCAGGAGGCGACGCCCACGCCGCGCTTGCTTGCGGCATGGGCCGCATTGAACGCCTCGGCGTCCGCCAGCGCGCGCGCCCAATGCGGCTGAAGCTGCTCCAGGCATTCGCCGATGCCGACGCCCGATTCCAGGCGCTGGCCGGTCACCGTCTCACAGCCGTCGCGCAGGCAGTTCTTCAGCCGGAAATCGAGCCGATCGATGCCGAGCTTGCCGGCGAGCTCGTCATAGAGCGTTTCCTGCATGATGGTGGACTGCGGCACGCCGAAGCCGCGGAAGGCGCCTGCGATCGGGCCATTGGTGTGGATGGCGTAGCCGGTCGCCCGGTAGTTCGGCGTGAGATAAGGACCGGAGGCATGCACCGGCACGCGGTTCGCGACCGTCGGCCCCCAGCTGGCATAGGCGCCGGTGTTGAAATCGCCCTCGAAGACCATGCCGGTGATGCGGCCTTCGGCATCGGCGCCGATGGTCGCCTTCATCTCGGCGGGATGGCGCTTGGTGGTCGACATCATCGATTCGTTGCGGGTGTAGGCAAGTGCCGCCGGCCGTCCGGTCTTCATCGCCACGAGGCCAATGAGCGGCTGCAGCGAGACATCGAGCTTCGAGCCGAAGCCGCCGCCGGTGGCGGTCGGCACGATGCGCACCTTGTCGACGGCAAGGCCCAGCACCTTTGCCGTCTCGTCACGGTCCATATAGGGCGCCTGGGTGCAGGCGACGACGGCCAGCGTGTCGCCATCCATATAAGCGTAGCCGGCTTCCGGCTCGATATAGGCGTGCTCGACGAACGAGGTCTCGATGGCGCCGGAGACTGTGGCGGCCGCGCCTGCAAGCGCTGCTTCCGGGTCGCCGCGCTCAACCAGGCCGGAGGTGAGCAGGTTCGCCGGACGGTGGCCGTGGATCAGCGCGGCGCCTTCGGCCTTCGCCTCGCCGGCCTGCAGCGTATGCGGCAGCTCGGTCCAGGTGATCGGAAAATCCGTCAGGTCGAGATCGAGGATCGCTTCGCGCTCGCCCGCCACCAGCGCCACCGCCTCGCCGCGAAGACGGACGAAGCCTTCCGCGAGGGCCGGCTGATCGGCAAACGGTCCGATAGCGCCAAAGCAGTTGTGGCCCGGAATGTCCTTGGCGGTGAAGACGCCGGCTATGCCAGCGTGAGCTTTCGTCCACGCATCGAGATCGCCGAAGCTGAAGCCGGCATGATAATGCGGCGAGCGGACGACAAGTACGGCCAGCGCGTCGGCCGGGAAGGAATCGCCACCGAATTTCTCGTCGCCCGTGACTTTCGGCACGCCGTCGAGGCGGATCGGCGAGGCGCCGACCGCGTGGCCTGCTTCCGGCAGGCGAAGGTCGACGCCGTTCGCATGCCGCGAGGCCTGCATCACCGCCGCGACGATTTTCCTGTAGCCGGTGCAGCGGCAGAGCACGCCGCCCAGCGCGTCCTGCGTCTCGGCCTCGCTCGGCGTGGGATTGCGTTCCAGGAGCGCGGTGGCCGCGACCAGCAGGCCGGGCGTGCAGATGCCGCATTGCGCGGCGCCATGTTCGAGGAAGGACGCCTGCAAGGCGGAAAGCCGGCCATTGGCGAGGCCTTCGACGGTCGTGATGGAAGCGCCAGACACCGAGGCCGCCGGCATCAGGCAGGCGCAGACCGGATTGCCATCGACCAGCACGGTGCAGGCGCCGCAATCACCGGCATCGCAGCCGACCTTGGTGCCGGTCAGCCGCAACTCGTCACGCAGAACCTGCGACAGGCGCCGCACCGGCGGCACCGACACGCTGACGGCAGCGCCATTGACCTCAAAGGCGATGTCGGCGCGCTGCATGCCAGATTGGGCCATGCCGGATTGGGCCATGCTCATGCCGCCACCTTGCCTTGCTCGAAGCCGACCGCAGCGCGCACGGCGCGGATAACGATCTCGCGCGCGGCCTGCTCCCGGTACTCGGCGCTGCCGCGCACATCGGCGATCGGCGACAGTTCATCCATGGGCGCGGACAGCACCGCATCGGCAAGCGCCTCATCGACCGGACGCCCGCGCAAGGCCGCCTCGACGCCGGCGAGACGGCGGGCGACCGCCGAGCAGGAGCCGACGGCGATCGCCGCTTCGGCGACGACGCCGTTCTCGACCGCGAGGCGCGCCGCGGCCATGGCGATCGAGATGACGAGATAGCGCCGGGCACCGAGCTTGACGAAAGCCGAGGCGCCGGCTGCGGAACGCTTCGGCACGCGAATGGCGGTGACCATCTCGCCCGGCTGCAGCGCCGTGCGGCGATTGCCAAGGATGAACGCGCCAAGCGGCAGATAGCGGATGGCTTTCGCCGTTCGCAATTCGACATCGGCATCGAGCGCCAGCAGCGCCGGCACGCCGTCGGCGGCCGGCGAGGCGTTGCAGAGATTGCCAGCAATTGATGCTACATTCTGGATCTGGACCGAGCCGACTTCGCGCGCGGCCGCCTTCAGCGCGTCGAACGCCACGGGGAGCGGCTGGCGCACGATGTCGGTCCAGGTGGTGCGGGCGCCGATCCGCCAATGTTCATCGGTCTCGGCAATGCCGCGCAGCGCGGCGAGGCCGTTGATGTCGAGGATGTTGTCGCGGAAAGGTTTCGCGCCCTGGGCCGGATAGAAATCCGTGCCGCCGGCCAGAATGCGCCAGCGGTCCTCGCCGAGCAGAGCGAGCGCTTCGTCGACCGTGGTGGGTTTCGCGTAACGGATCACGCTTTGCCTTCCCGAAAAGGGCCTTCCCAGAGCTTAGGCCTTCCCCTGGCCTCCCGAAGTGCCTGCCTCGGGTCTTCTTGCCGATCTCCGGACCGGTCAAATTCATTCGTATGCAAATGATATCAGGACGGCTGGAATTGTCAAAGCCGGAGTTGGGCCGGAGTTGGCGCCGCGAAGACCGGAACGCGATTGTTATGGCGCCGGAGGTTGACGCCGCCGGCCATCTGGTCAAGGTTCCCTCTCCGGTCGCGTCAGCGGCTTTTGACTGCAGCCCCGATGCTGAACCAGAGAGCCGAACGAGAGGAAGCCGCATGGCCGAAGAAGTGCTCATCGTCATCGACCTGCAGAACGATTTTTGCCCGGGCGGCGCGCTGGCGGTTGCCGGCGGCGACGAGATCGTGCCTTTGGTCAACGACCTGATCCGGCGCAGCGAGCATGTGATCCTGACGCAGGACTGGCACCCGGCCGGACATTCGA
>NZ_RZTO01000599.1:0-3914 GCF_003997225.1 Mesorhizobium sp. M2C.T.Ca.TU.002.02.1.1 | reverse complement strand
CCTCTCCGCCGCCGCGTCAGTCCAAGTCAAATTTCGCAATCACCGGCACATGGTCGGACGGCTTTTCCCAGCCGCGCGCCGCCTGCAGGATCTCGTAGCCTTTGAAAGCCGGCACCAGGTTGGCGGAGGACCAGACATGGTCGAGGCGGCGGCCGCGGTTCGACGCTTCCCAATCCTTCGCGCGATAGCTCCACCAAGTGTAGAGCTTCTGCCCGGCGGGCACGTTGAGCCGCATCAGGTCGACCCAGCCGCCGGCCTCGCGCATCGCCTCGAAATTTGTCGTCTCGACCGGCGTGTGGCTGACGACGTTGAGCAATTGCTTGTGCGACCAGACGTCGTGCTCCTGCGGCGCGATGTTCAGGTCGCCGACCAGGATCGATGCGGATAGCTCATCCCCGCTCGCCGGCACGCCGTTCATCTCCTGGACGAAATCGAGCTTGTGGCGGAATTTGCGGTTGATCTCCGGATCCGGCTCGTCCCCACCGGCCGGCACGTAGAAATTATGCACCAGCACCGATTTGCCGCCCGCCTGTATCCTGACCGACAGATGCCGGCTGTCGTCGATCTCGCAGAACCGCCGCTTCTCGACCAGCTCGATCGGGCGGCGGGCGACGGTGGCGACGCCGTGATAGCCCTTCTGGCCGTGGAACAGGATGTGCTCGTAGCCCGCCTTGCGGAAGGCCTTTTCCGGGAAGAGCTCGTCCGGAACCTTGGTCTCCTGCAGGCAGAGCATGTCGGGCGCATGCTCCTTCAAGAGCCGCTCGACGATCGGCATGCGCAGGCGCACGGAGTTGATGTTCCAGGTGGCGATGGTGAAGGGCATTCAGGCGAGGTCCGGCAAAGGTCGCCGATCTAGTGCCAGCCGCGCGCCAGAAAGACAAGCTCGCCTAGAGCCCTCGGCTGCTTCAGTGCCGGTTTATCCGCCAGATCGCGTCCTGGAATTCAACTCTCTGTTCGCCGTGTAGTCGATGGCGAAGGTGTCGGGCGGGAAGCTGACGCCTTCCTTGGTGTTGAAGATCATCACCGTGGTGTCCTTGCCTTGCGCATCGGTGATCGTCCACTGCCGCAGATCGTAGGTCTTCGGGTCGAACATCATGGTGATCATCGCATTGCCGAACACCGACTTGTCGGACAGCTTGATGGTGGTGAGGTCGTCTTCTTCCTTGACCGCCTTGACGCGCCCTCCGGAGAGGTCGATCCGGTCGTCGAGCAGCAGCTTCAGCGGCGTCTTCGACAGCGGGTAGAGGTCGGAGGTGTTGAGCTTCTTGTTGAGGATCACCACCGACTTGCCGTCGGAGATGACGCGGAAGTTCGAGGAGCCGTCATAGTTGAAGCGGATCTTGCCTGGCCGCTCGAGGAAGAACTTGCCGCCGGTCTGCTCGCCTTTCGGCCCGAACTGGACGAACTCGCCGCTCATCGACTTCACCGAGGAGAAATGATCGGCGATCTTCTGCGCCGCCGGCGGCACCGCGGCCTGCGCGGCGGCGACGAGCTGGTAGCCCGGCACGAGGTTGAGGGCGGCGGCTCCGCCAAGCATCAGGCCGAGGCCGAGAAGCTGGCGGCGGGTGAGGGCGAATTCTGTCTGGGTCTTCATGCCGGTCACTTCCTGTGATTCGTGTCGCCGCAGTTTCTGGACTCCCACTAGGGCCTAAGTTTGGCGGATGCGCGACAGCTCCGTCGCATAGGCGCGGGCGACAGCCCGTCGCATGAAACGCGCCAGACGATCTCCGGTTGCCTGCTTGCCCGGGCTGGCGTCTCGCCGGGCCGAGGTTTGTCGAACTTCAGGTCAGACCCTAGAATTTGTCCTCTTCCGTTGGGACCAGAATCTCGCGTTTGCCGGCATGGTTGGCTGGACCGACAATGCCTTCCTTCTCCATCTTCTCGATGATCGAGGCGGCGCGGTTGTAACCGATGCCGAGCCTGCGCTGGATGTAGCTGGTCGAGGCCTTGCCGTCGCGCAGCACCACCGCGACCGCCTGGTCGTAAGGATCGTCGGAATCCTCGAAATTGCCGCCGCCACCGCCGCCGGAACCGCCCTTGCCCGACGGACCGTCCTCGTCGTCTTCCTCGTCGTCCTCGGTGATGGCGTCGAGATATTCCGGCACGCCCTGCAGCTTCAGGTGCCCGACGACCTTCTCGACCTCGTCGTCCGAGACGAACGGGCCGTGCACGCGCTGGATGCGGCCGCCGCCGGCCATGTAGAGCATGTCGCCCATGCCGAGCAGCTGCTCGGCGCCCTGCTCGCCAAGGATCGTGCGGCTGTCGATCTTGGACGTCACCTGGAAGGAGATGCGGGTCGGGAAATTGGCCTTGATCGTGCCGGTGATGACGTCGACCGACGGGCGTTGCGTGGCCATGATGACATGGATGCCGGCGGCGCGCGCCATCTGCGCCAGGCGCTGCACCGCGCCTTCGATATCCTTGCCGGCCACCATCATCAGGTCGGCCATCTCGTCGATGATGACCACGATATAGGGCATCGGCTCGAGATCGAGGTCCTCGGTCTCGTAGATCGCCTCGCCTGTCTGGCGGTCGAAGCCGGTCTGCACCGTGCGCGAGATCTTCTCGCCCTTTTTCTCCGCTTGCTGAACGCGCGCGTTGAAACCGTCGATGTTGCGCACGCCGACCTTGGACATCTTGCGGTAGCGGTCCTCCATCTCGCGCACGGTCCACTTCAGCGCCACGACCGCCTTCTTCGGATCGGTGACGACCGGCGTCAAAAGATGCGGGATGCCGTCATAGACCGAGAGCTCGAGCATCTTCGGGTCGATCATGATCAGCCGGCATTCCTGCGGCGTCATCCGGTAGAGCAGCGACAGGATCATGGTGTTGATGGCGACCGACTTGCCCGAGCCGGTGGTGCCGGCGACCAGAACGTGCGGCATCTTGGCGATGTCGACTATGACAGCCTCGCCATTGATGCTTTTGCCAAGGGCGAGCGCCAGCTTCATCTTGGTCGTCTCGAAGTCGCGGCTGGCCATGATCTCGCGCAGATAGACCGTCTCGCGCTTGGCGTTGGGCAATTCGATGCCGATGGCGTTGCGGCCGGGCACGACGGCGACGCGGCAGGCGATGGCGCTCATCGAGCGGGCGATGTCGTCGGAAAGACCGATGACGCGCGAGGACTTGATGCCTGGCGCCGGCTCCAATTCGTAGAGCGTGACGACCGGGCCGGGGCGGACATGGATGATCTCGCCCTTGACGCCGAAATCCTCCAGCACGCCTTCGAGCAGGCGCGCATTCTGCTCCAGCGCGTCCTTCGAAAGGCTCGCATCCTTTGCGATGTTCTTCGGCTCGGACAGGAAGTGCAGCGACGGCATCTCGAACGTGTCGGAACCGATCAGCGAGGTCTGGGCCTCGCGCTGGACGCGCGCGCCCGGCACGGGGCGCGCCGCCGGCGCGGCGACGCGGGTCGCGGCATCGGAACGGAAATTCTGCACCTTGGCGCTCGGCGCGCCGCGCCGCTGGACAGGCAGCTCGTCGTCGAAATCGTCAAGGTCGACGTCTTCGTCCTGCTCGTCGTCGAAAATATCCTGGTCGGCCGGATCGACCGAGGCGCTGCGGTCGTTGACCATGGCGGCGAAGAATTCCGGCTCGACGCGGGCGCGGCCGCCCGGACTCATCCGGCTTTCGGCGAACTCGGCCGATTCCACGCGTTCGGCGGCCCGCCGCCAGGCGCTGGCCTTAGGCTCCATCGGCGGCTCGAACTCGTCGCGCTCGCGCCTGCGCCGCTCGGCGCGGCGGTGCAGGAAGGCGCGGAACGACAGCCACCAATGGGTGACGGCGCCGAGCGCGAGTATCCCCTCGTCGCCCTCGTCCTCATCCTCGTCGAACAGCATCTCGTCCTGCTCGCGCGGATCGGGTTGGGCGGCGCGTTCCATGACGGCAAAGCCGTTCTTGCGCGCGATCAGCGC
>NZ_RZTO01000598.1:0-3915 GCF_003997225.1 Mesorhizobium sp. M2C.T.Ca.TU.002.02.1.1 | reverse complement strand
GCGCTGCTTTGCGGCCCGAAGCTGCTTTTGCTCGAGGAGCCCACCCGTGGGGTGGATATTCATTCCAAGGCGGAAATCTACCGGCTGCTGAGGGACTATGCCGACCGGGGCAATCTGGTGATCATCCTGTGCACGGAAGCGCTGGAAGTCTACGAGGCGGCGGATCGCGTGCACGTCATCGCCAATGGCAGGGTTTCGCCGGGGCTTGCCGTTGCCGACTACGATCATGTCGAGCAACTCGCGACCGATATCACCCGGTTGGAATACGAAAGCCGCGCAGCCATGCCGAAGGCGGGATAGAGCCCTTCAGGATCCTGCGGGAACCGAACGATTTCCGTGTGATCCTGAAAGGACCGGGAAGGTTAGCCCGGTCCCGGAGAAACGCCTCTCCTGCGCCGCTGCGGGACGGAACGAAGCCGAACGCGTTCCGTTCAATTGACCTTGTACTTCTTGATCGTTGCCTCATCCAGCACCAGCCCGAAGCCCGGGCCCGCCGGAACATCGTAGTAGCCGTTATCGAATTTCGAGCGATTGGCAACGAGCGCGTAGAACAACGGATCCCGATCTGGATGAAACGTTTCCAAATATGTGCCGTTCGGAACACCTGAAAGCAGGTGCGCGGCGATCTGCGGCTCTTCGTGATGACCCATTTCGCAGGTGAATGCCTGCGCCAATGCCGCCACGCGCCGCCACTCCGTCGGGCCGCCGCCCCAGCTGGCGTCGAAATTGCAGACGTCGATGGCGCCCGACATCATCAGGTCGCGACATCCGACGCGGCTGATTTCGCTCTGTCCGGCAGTCACGGGAATTCCCATCTGGTTGCGGGCGGCCGCAAGGTCGAGGCGATCATTGTACCAGCGCACCGGTTCCTCGAACCATCGGATACCGAGGTCCCGGGCATGCCGCGAAAACTCCACCGCCTCGCGCAGGGACCAGCCCTGGTTGGCATCGACGCAAAGCACGAAGTCATCGCCAACCGCGCTGCGGGCGGCGCGGACGCGCTCGGCATCCTCCTTGGGCGTGCGGCCGCCAACCTTGAATTTGCAGCCTCCATACCCTGCCGCCCGTATATCTTCCATTTCGCGGCCGAAATCCGCTAAGCCTTTGTTTTCCTCGTAATATCCGGCTATGCAGATGACGGGGAGCCGGTCACGATAGCCGCCCCAGAGCTTGTAGAGCGGCACATTCAGTGCCTTGCCGACCGTGTCCCAGATGGCGGAGTCGATACAGGCCTGGGCGCACATGGCGAGCTTGCGGTCGCGCAGAATGTTGTAGCTCGGCTTGCGGGCTTCTTCCCAGCAGCCTTCGATGTTGAACACGTCTTTGCCGATCAGCCGCGGCTGGATTTCGTCGAGGATGATCTTGACCACCTCGGCCTGCGTTTCGAACTCGTCGCCGTTGTAGACCTCGCCGACAATTCCGCCGGATGTGTAGATCCTGGTGATGATCGTGCAGCGATGCGTCATGTAGTAATAGCTGCCGCGGAAGGTGCGCGGCAGGGGCATGCAGAGCGGTATGCATTCGATGCGTTCTATTTTGAGTGGCGCGACCATGGGTCGATCAATCCTGCAGAGAAAATGAAACGTTTCTAGTTTTATGTGGCCGGGCGCCGTCGGTCAAGCGATAACCGGCGGCATGTGTCTTGCTGGAGGGGGACCAGTTGCGCTAGAATTGGCTTCTGTAATAATTACCGCAACTTGTTCGGAAATCCGGGATGTGGTGACAGAGGAGCCGGCGTGACGAAAGTCGTCGAGAAGAAAGCGACGATCCGGGATGTGGCTCGCGTCTCGGGTGTCTCTGTCGGAACCGTTTCACGCAGCCTTAATGCTCCCGACACGGTGAAGCCCGGAACGCTGAGCAAGGTGAGGGCGGCGATCGAGTCGCTCGATTTCCAGCCGGATGCGCGGGCGCAGAACATGCGCCGCCGCAGCACCTTGACGGTCGGCTTCGTCATCGACGACATCGCCAATCCCTGGCATGCCAGCTGCTTCAAGGCGATCGACGCGGAGCTTCGCCAGAAGGGCTATTCGCTCTATCTGATGAGCACCCACGGCCAGGCCAGCGAAGAGGCGGCGGCGCTCGACATGCTGCAGCACGGCCGCGCCGATGGGATGATCATGACCATCAACAACGAGCAGGATCCGCGCACCATCAAGCGGCTGAAGGAACTTCGCATTCCTGCCGTCCTGCTCGATCGCGACATTCCGCTCGAGATCGATGCGGTGCTGACCGAGCATGCGCCCGGCTTGCGCCAGGCCACCAATTACCTGATTGAACTGGGGCACAGGCGCATAGCGATCATCACGGCCGGCAGCGACATCCGTCCGGGGCGCGAGCGTGTCCGCGGCTTCGTGGAAGCGTTCGAGCGTGCCGGCCTGCCGGTGCCGCGCGATCTGATCCGCTCGCAGAGCCTGTCGGCGGACTACGGTTTCCGTGAGGCCACCACGTTGCTGCAGATGCCCGAGCGGCCGACCGCGATCATCGCGGCCGGCAACAGGATACTTGCCGGCGTGCTGCGCGCCATGCAGCAGCAGGGCGTCTCGGTGCCGCAGGACATATCGCTGATCGCCTGCGATCGATCGGATATCGCCATGCTCTATCCGGGTCCGATCACGCTGATCGACCGACCGGTGGAGGAAATCGGGCGAACCGCCGCACAGTTGCTGCTCGAGCGGCTCGGTGGCAGCAACGCCCGGCCGGCGCAGCGCATCTCCTTTCCCACGCATCTGATCATGGGAGGCTCCTGCCTGCCGGTGCGTCGCTAGCGCTTCTCGCCCAAGCGAAACCAGGAATCCCCAAGCGGAATCAGGATCATCTGGCAGGGCATCAGCCGTGCGACGTCTCCCGCGGCATCTCGGCCCGGCGGGATCGCTGTACTTCATCGGGCGATAGGATCGCTTACGGCAGTTTGAGCCAGATCAAGGCCCGGCGCCCGTTTGTTCCGTAATCGGTGGACATGAAACGCCGAACAGTATTCATGCTCGTGCCGTTTGCAGTCGCTTTCGCATTGCCCGCCTGGGCGGACGACCGTTCGCGGATTGCCTATGGCAAGAGGTTGGTCGAAGCAAACTGCGCGCGCTGCCATGCGGTCGGCCCGACAGGCGCAAGCACCCACCCGGATGCTCCGCCGTTCCGCGCATTGCATCTGCGCTACCCGATCGAAGACCTGCAAGAAGCTCTAGCCGAGGGCATTTCCACCGGTCATCCGGATATGCCGGAGTTCGTGGCTACTCCTGATCAGATCGAAGCCATTATTGGCTACATCGAGAGCCTCGGTCGATGATGGCGGCTCAATCGTCGGCGGGCGCAGCCTGGAACGCGTTGCGCGCGGTTCTGGTCGCGGTCGGCGTTCTCTCCACAGTCTCCGCGGCGTGGGCTGCCGGGCCGTCCCTCCTCGTCAACGATCCTCCCTCGCTGGCGCCAATGCTCGAACGCGTCGTTCCGGGCGTTGTCAGCATCAGCGTCAAGGGAAGGATGAACGGCAGTGCGGATTCGGCCCTTTCGGATCCCTTCTTGCGGAAGTTTTTCGGACTTCCGGAGCAGCCGTCACTTGCGGAACGCTCGTTTCAGGTGGCGGGGTCAGGGGTGATCGTAGATTCCAAGGATGGCTATGTGCTGACCAACAATCACCTGCTGGAAAATGCCGACGAGATCGTCGTGACTTTGTTGGACCGACGATCGTTTCCAGCCAAGGTCGTTGGCACGGATCAACCGACCGACATCGCGGTCCTGCAGATACGGGCAGGCAATTTGATGTCGGTGCCGCTGGGTGACTCCGGCGGTTTAAGGGTAGGCGATTACGTCGCGGCCGTCGGCAACCCGTTTGGCCTCAGTCAGACCGTTACATTAGGCATTGTCAGCGCGCTGGGTCGCTCAGGTCTGGGCTCCGAGGGGCTGGAGGATTTCATCCAGACG
>NZ_RZTO01000597.1:0-3929 GCF_003997225.1 Mesorhizobium sp. M2C.T.Ca.TU.002.02.1.1 | reverse complement strand
CAAGGGGAGAAGGGGAAGCCCATCCTACTTCACCGAGCCCGCCGTCATGCCCATGATCAGGTAGCGCTCGAGCGCGATGCCGATGATCGCCAGCGGCGCGATCGCGGCGGTGGCGAGAGCCGCCATCGACCACCAGTTGATGCCTTGCGAGCCGGTCTGGCTCGCCACCATGACGGGGATGGTTTTCGCATCGGTCGAGGTCAGGAGCGCGGCGAAGAAATACTCGTTCCAGCACAGCACCATCGCCAGGATGAAGGCGGCGACCATGCCGGGCAGCGCGATCGGCATGACGATGCGGAAAAAGGCGCCCCAGATCGACAGCCCGTCGACCAAAGCCGCTTCCTCCAATTCGACGGGAATGGAGTTGAACTGGTCGCGCATGATCCAGATCACGATCGGCAGCACCATCAGCGTATAGAGAAGCACGAGCCCGATACGCGTGTCGAGGAGGGCCACTTCCCGGTAGAGCACCAGGAAGGGCAGCGCCAGCACGACCGGCGGCAGGATCAGTTGCGAGAGGAAGAAGAAGGAGATGTCCTCGTTCTTGAACCAGGCGAATTTGTAGCGGTAGCGAACGAGGCCATAGGCGGCGAGGCTGCCGATGATGATGGCGAGGCTCGATGCGCCGACCGAGGTGATGACGGAGTTCATGAAGCGTTTGAGGAATTCGTCGCGCACGGTCGATGTCTGGAAGATCGAATCCGGTGACAGGCCGAGCGAACGCCAGCCCTTCCAGTCGGGCGTAAAGTCGACGAAGGGAATGAGATGGCCTTGCGTGACGTCGACCGCCGATTTGAACGAGGTGGTGATCGTCCAGTAGATCGGGAACAGGCACACGAACGCCCAGAAGACAAGCGCGCCATAGATGAAAACGCGGCTGGTGATGAAGGCCGCCGGCGAGCGGATCTCGGAAACGGTGTAGTCGGTGGTCTGGACGCTCATGATGCCGCTCAGTTGACGTTGCGCACGAAGCGACTGGCGACTTTCAACAGCCAGGTCACGAACACGACGATGATGATCAGATAGGCCATGGCCAACATGGTGCCATAGCCGACATTCGAGCGGTCGCGATACTCGCGATAGATGAAGCTCGACACGGAATCGGTGGCGCCGCCGGGGCCGCCGGAGGTCAGGGTGATGATGATGTCGGCGAGCTTCAGCTTGAAGATGATGCGCAGGATCACCGCCGTCACCGATACCGGCAGCATCAGCGGGAAGGTGACCTGCCAGAAGGTCTGCCACGCGGTCGCGCCGTCGACGCGGGCGGCCTCAAGCACCTCGCGCGACATCGCCTGCAGGCCGGCCAGCAGCATGATCATCATGAACGGGATGAAGGTCCAGGCGTCGAGCATCATGATCGAGATGCGGGCGGTGATCGGATCGGAGAAGAAGGCGGGATTGTCCCAGCCGAGATGGCGCGCCAGCGTCGCCGCCGGTCCGAACCGGTACTCCATCAGCGACTTGCCGACCATCCAGGACACGGCGACCGGCGACAGCATCAGCGGCAAAAGAAAGACGACGCGGAAGAATTTGCGAGCCTTGATCTGCGCATTGAGCAGCAGCGCCAGGCCGAAGGCGATGACATATTCGACCAGCACCGCAAGCACATAGAGCACCATGTTGAACAGCGCGTTGCGGTAATAGGGGTCGGCCAGCATCTGCCAGAAATTGTCGAGGCCGTTGAAGCGGCGGCCGGTGAAGGAACTGAGGTTCCAGTCGGTCAGCGCGATGTAGAAGCCGAACAGCGTCGGGAAGATCACCATGGCGATGGTGAAGAGCAGGGCCGGCAAAAGGAACAGCGCGCGCTGCCCGTCCTCGCCGCGTGTCAGCACCTGCCAGGCGCCGAGCGCGATGCCCCACAAGATGTAGGCATAGACCACAGGGCGCCAGGTGTCGAAACCGACCGTGGACATCTCGGTCTTGTAGAGGACCTGCACGATGATGATCGCCAGCAGGCCAAGGGTCGCGATGGCCAGCAGGCCCCAGCCGAGGCGCTTGCGGCCTGCCGGGATCAGGTCGGCCGGGTTTGCCGGCCACGCATTCGCGGTCGAAGTCTGCTCAGCCACTCTCGCCTCTTAAAGCATCAAACCGGCCGGGCCGGTAAAGATGCGGCCCGATGACGATGTGCCACCGGGCCGCGACGTCTCAAAAGGCAGCCTACATGCCGAGCGAGGCTTTGTAGAGCTTGATCTGGTTTTCGCGGCCGATCTGGTCGGTCAGCTTTTCCCAGGCGGCGGCGATGGCGTCGGCGCCTTCCTGCGCCTTCATCTTGCCGGCGAAGGTGTTGGCCAGGATGTCCTCGGCGGCCGAGTAGTACTGGAAAATGCCGGGGATGCGCGGCTCGATCGCCGCGTTCGGATGGTTGTAGCTGTCGCCTTCCGACTTGAGATAGGAGGTGATGAAGGCCTCGTCATAGCCTGCCGCCACCCATTCGGGAATGTTGAAATGGGAGTTGCGGTAGGGCTGGAAGCCCGACGGGTACATCGCCGTCCAGATCGACAGGTCCTTGCCGCCGAGATGGGCGGCGGCCGACCATGCGGCCTTCTTCTTCTTCTCGTCGGAATCGACGCGGGCCATGACATAGACGCCCCAGCCGAGATAGGCGCAGTTCGGCGCATAGTTCGGGCCGCTGGCGAGCTTGTCCCACTTGCCGGTCTTGGAATTGTAGACGTCGTCGGAACCCGGCAGGATCGAGAAGCCGGTGACATCGCCGATGACCGAAGAGTCATTGGTCTTCACGTTCGAGCCGACGTCGCCCCACCAGGGGATCATCGAGCCGGTGCCGGCCAGGAACTGCTGGAAGGCGGTCGTGTTCGGATCGGCGTTGATCTGGTCCGCGGGTTCGGACGGCAAGGCGTCGATCACGTCCTGGATGGCGCGCACCCAGGCCGGATTGTTGATGCGGGGCTTCATCGTGTCGGCATCGAACAGCCAGGCCTTGTCATCGGGATGCTTGGCGTAGGCTGTGGCGCGGCTGCCGAGGAAATAGAAGCCGAAACCGCCCCAGGGCTTGGGCGCGTCGAGGTAGCCGTAGACGTCCTGGCCCTTGAATTTCTTGCCCTTCAGGAATTTGGTCACGGCCTGCACCTGCTGCCAGGTCTTGGGCACGCCCCATTCCGTCAGGCCTGCCTTGTCGCCGCCATCGGCTTTCCACGCCGCCGCCAGCTCGGAGTCGGAGAACACGTCGGTGCGGTAGTTGAAATTGTGCGTGTCGCCGTCGATGGTCACGCGATACTGCTTGCCGTCCCAGGTGCCGACCGGCGGTTTCAGGTAGTTGACGAGGTCGTCGAAGTCGATCTGCTTCTTGACCCAGTCGGGCATCTCGGAGGTCAGGCCCTTGCCGCAGACGTCGCCTTCGAAAGGCGCGCCCATCTCGATGATGTCGAAGTCGACGGTCTTGGTTGCGATGGACTGCTGCAGGCGGGCGTTGTAATCGGCCTGGGCGAGGTCGATCCAGCTGATCTTGGCGCCCGTATAGGCCTCCCATGGCTTCAGGAAGCCGCGGAACAGCACGTTGTGCAGGTTCTGGTTGTTGAGGCCCATGAAGGTGAGCTCGACACCGGCGAACTCGCCTTCCTTGACATTGGCCTTGGTCGCTTCGAGACAGAGCTCACCGACCTTCTGGAAGTCGGCATCGGTCGGCTGGCCCTTGCCGACGCCTGGGATCTGCAGGATTTTCGCACGCAGGCTGTCATCGGCCGCGGCCGGCCTCGTCAGCGCACCGAGTCCGGCGCCGGAGGCGGCGGCGATTGCCGCCATCGAGGCAGCACCCTTCAGCACATCGCGGCGGCTCGCGCCGGCTCGCATCAGTTTTTCATACAGGTCGACTCTCATCTACAGGTTCCTCCCAGAACAACAGCGATTGAATTGAAGTGGCCAATCTCTCGGACGTCGAAACGTCTCTCGGTTCTCCTCGATCATACGGGGAC
>NZ_RZTO01000596.1:0-3929 GCF_003997225.1 Mesorhizobium sp. M2C.T.Ca.TU.002.02.1.1 | reverse complement strand
CCCGTGCAGCAATTGCACCTGCCGATCTCGGCCGAGCCGCGGCTGCGACGGATCGCCGAAGCGCTTGCCGACGACCCCGCCGATCGCGGCACGCTGGCGCAGTGGGCGGATCGCGTGGCGCTGAGCGAAAGCAGCCTGGCGCGTCTTATCGTCAAGGAGACGGGCTTGAGCTTCGGCCGCTGGCGCCAGCAACTGCACTTGATCGTCGCGCTCAGGGAACTGTCATCCGGCGCCAGTGTGCAGCAGGTGTCAGGCGATCTCGGCTATCAATCCGTCACCGCCTTCATCACCATGTTCAAGAAGGCGCTGGGTAAGCCACCGGCGAAATATCTCAGCGATATCGCGCGGAATGGTGGCTCCGCCTTCGTTGCATGAGACACGTCAGGCGGGTTGCGGATCGACCCCCATGGCGGGACCGGACGGACCGGTGTTTTTGCCGGTCACCACCTCAACGATCCCCCGCGCGATCTCGCGCTCGCCCATGATCACGGTGTCGGCGCCGAGCCCTTTCAAATGCTCGACCTCGGCGTCGGAATGAGCGCGGGCAATGACGTTGATCGCCGGATTGGCCGCGCGGGCCCTGAGCACGACCTGCCCCGCCTCGAAGGCATTGGGAATGGCGAGGATCAGCCGCTTGGCGCCCTCCGGATTGGCGGCCGCGAAGACATCCGCATTGGCGGCATTGCCGGCGACGGTCTCGACGCCGTCGCTCTTCAGCTTCGCCAGCGTCTTGTCGGCGTCCTCGATCACCAGGAAGGGCAGGGCGGCTTCCTTCAGCGCGGCGCCCACCAAGCTGCCGACGCGGCCGTAACCGATCAGGATGGAATGGCCGGCAAGCGCGGTCCTGGGCGGCGGGCCGTCCTCCTTTCCTGACGTTGCCTGGACCGAAGCGACCTGGCCGGGCTCGGTCGCCGGGCCGATCGGCTTTGCCTCCTCGGGCGCAGCCGTCTTGCCGGCGCGCTTTTCCAGCCACGGCTTCATCCAGTCGACAACGAGGAACATCAGCGGATTGAGCAGGATCGACAGGATCGCGCCGGCCAGGATCAGGTCGCGGCCCTGTTCGGGCAGCAGTTTCAGGCCGACGCCGAGCTCGGCCAGGATGAAGGAGAATTCGCCGATCTGAGCAAGGCTCGCCGAAATCATCAGCGCGGTCGCGATCGGATAGCGGAAGGCGACCACGATGACGAAAGCCGCGATCGACTTGCCGATAATGATGATCGCTAATGTGGCGAGGATCGGCAGGCCGTTGCTGATCAGGCTGAGCGGGTCGAACAGCATGCCGACCGAGACGAAGAACAGCACCGAGAAGGCGTCGCGCAGCGGCAGTGATTCTTCCGCCGCGCGGTGGCTGAGTTCGGATTCGCTCATGATCATGCCGGCGAAGAAGGCGCCGAGCGCCAGCGAGACGCCGAACAGCTTCGCCGCGCCGAAGGCGACGCCGAGCGCGATCGCCAGCACCGAGAGCCGGAACAATTCCCTGGAGCCGGTATGGGCGACGTAATGCAGGATCCACGGGATCACCCTGCGGCCGACCACCAGCATCACGACGACGAAGGCGGCGACCTTGGCGAATGTTGCGCCGACGACGCCCCATATGCCGTAGCTGGCGGGCAGCGAGAGCAGACTCGCATGGTCTTCGACCTGCGGCTGGCCACCAAGCACGCCCGCGAGCGCCGGCAACAGCACCAGCGCCAGCACCATCGCCAGATCCTCCACGATCAGCCAGCCGACGGCGATGCGGCCACGCTCGGTCTCGATCAGCCGCCGCTCCTGCATGGCGCGCAAAAGCACCACGGTCGAGGCGACCGAAAGCGCCAGGCCGAAGACCAGGCCGGCGCCCAGCGACCAGCCGAGCAGCCAGGCAAGCCCGACGCCGAGCAGCGTCGCGAAGCCGATCTGCACGATGGCGCCCGGCACGGCGATGGCGCGGACGGACAGAAGGTCCTTCAGCGAAAAATGCAGGCCGACGCCGAACATCAAAAGGATGACGCCGATCTCCGCGAGCTCGTTGGCGAGGCTGGCGTCGGCCACGAAACCCGGCGTGTTCGGGCCGACCAGGACGCCGGCGACAAGATAGCCGACAAGCGGCGGGATGCGGAAACGGTTGGCTAACGCCCCGAAGACGAATGCAAGCCCCAGACCGGCGACGATGGTGGCGATAAGGGGTGTGTCATGCGGCATTGTCTATGGAGCGCCTTTCGAAAATTCACGATGTCGGATGGGCGCCCGCCGAGGCCGTCGCCTTCGGCAATATGGTGGAGGGAGCGGCGATGATGCAACCACCGCCGCGCAGAAATCGACCTGGAGAGAGGGCGCGGACCGAAAAATCATCGCCCTGCCGACAAAGAGACGGCTTCGGGACTCCATTCGGCCCGAAGCTCCTTTGCTTCGGCCGCCTTATGCTGCTTGCAGCAGGTTCTCGATGTCGGAAATCGTGTGGTTGGTGAGCGTCTTGGGGATTTCGGCCTGCACCTTGTCGCTGACTTCCTTGTGCAGTTTCTGGCGCATCTCGCCAAGCACCTGCGGCGGCGCGATCAGCACGACCGCGTCGAACGCGCCACGATGCGCGAGCTTGTAGAGCCGCTCGGCAATGTCGATGGCGAAGCGTTCCTTGTTCAGGCGGTGCCAATCGGTCTCCTCAACGGCGCTGCGAGGTCCCTCGTTGCCATACCGGCCCGGCTTGTCCGTGCCTTGCTCGCGCGTCGCGGGGTTCTCCTGCTCCATCTCGTGCACCACTTCCAGGTTCGGGAACTTGCTGTCGCCCTGGTTGCGCAGGAAGAGCGCCTTTTCGCCATCGGCCACGACGACCCACAATCCGCGCTTCAGCTTGACGTTCATGGCGTTCCTCCTTGCTTGCATTGTTGTCGATCGATGGAGCCCGGGATCGACAGGATGATCGCTAGGCAAACGAGCCGCGAAGCATGATGGTTCCGATCTAGCGGTGGCGCCCTCGACTGCTCCCGCGAGGCGAAGCTGGGCGCCGGGCGGTAAGGTCGGCTTTAATCTACTAAGTTAGTAGAATTTAGAAAAAACTGTTTTGCCGCTTTCTCGACCCGGTGCTAAAAATTGCGACGGATCAAGGGCGGTTTCTTACGCTGTTCTGGCGGTCTCATTCTCAAAGTAGAATTTTTTTCTCTGGCCCTTCGCGGCTGCGAAAAAGCGATTGCCTGCTGTTCGGCGGCGCGCGAGTGCTTGCCTTCTGGTTTTTGGCCAGCCCGCGTAAAACTGCCAAACTGTTCCAATATTGCTCGTTGCCATGCCGCCGACCAACACCAAGCTCAATGCCTTTCCCGTCTTCATGCGGGTCGACGGCGAAGCCGTGGCCATCGTCGGCAATGGCGAGGAGGCGCTTGCCAAGGCCAGGCTGCTTGCGCAGTCGAGCGCGGTGCTGCGCATCATTGCCGACAATGCCAGCAGCGGTCTGTTGGACTTCATCGCATCGACCGGGGTCGTTCGTATCGAGGCGGCATATGAAGCCGCGCATCTGCGGGGTGCGGCCCTGGTGTTCGCCGCGAGCGGCGACGAGGCGCTCGATCGCCGCGTAGCCGAGGACGCGCGGCGGCTGGGCATCCCGGTCAACGTCGTGGATCGGCCTGAGCTCTGCGATTTTTTCACCCCGGCCCTGGTCAACCGCGCGCCGGTCGCCGTCGCCATCGGCACCGAGGGCGCCGGGCCGGTTTTGGCGCAGATGCTGCGCGGGCGCATCGATCGCATGCTGTCGCCGTCGCTCGGCCGGCTGGCGGCGCTTGCCGCGTCGTTCCGCACTGCTGCCGAGAAACTGCCGAAGGGCAATCGTCGCCGCCGCTTCTGGAGCGATTTCTTCGCCGGCGCGCCGGCCAAGGCCATCGAAGCCGGCGAACTCGCCGAGGCGCATGGCGCGGCGCTCGAGCTTTTGGCCCAGGATGCTCCGGCCGGCGGACATATCGCGC
>NZ_RZTO01000595.1:0-3935 GCF_003997225.1 Mesorhizobium sp. M2C.T.Ca.TU.002.02.1.1 | reverse complement strand
TCGCGGCGCGGCGGCAGGTCGCCGCCCTTGGCGTCCTGGCCGGGAAAGCAAAAGCCCATCGGCACGATGGCGAACTTTTCCGTGTCGTAGAATTCCTGCGCGCTGACGCCGAGCCAGTTTCTCAGCCGGTCCCCCGAGGCGTCGGTGAACGGCATGCCCGACAGATGCACCTTGGTGCCCGGCGCCTGGCCGGCAAGCAGGATCCGCGCCGTCGAGGACGGCTGCAGCACCGGCCGCGGCTCATGCGGCAAAGGCCTGCCACGGGGCTCATCGATGCAAATACGACAGGCCCGCACCCTTTCGGTAAGGCGCTCCAGCGCTTGGCTCATATCGGGCGGATTATCCAATTTCGGTCGCTCAGGCCGTCGCGCTCGGCCGGCTTGTAAGCGCCGCGTACCAGCGCAGCACGTTCGTGCATTCCTCCGGCACCTTGATGCGGGCCGGCTTCATGAAATCGATGGCGATCATGCCGGTGATGTCGGCGACCGAGTAGGCATCGCCGGCGGCGAATTCGCGCTCCGCCAGTTCATGGTCGAGCAGGTGCAGGAATTCGATCGCTTTCGGCTTGTTGGCCTCGCCCCATTCCGGAATTTGCGGCACTTCCCATTCCTTCATCGCCGGATGGATATGCCGGAACGCCGCGGCGACGCTGGCCATCAGGTTCAGTTCCATGCGCCTTTGCCACATCTCGACTTTTGCCTTGCCGAGCGCGCCCGTGCCGAACAGCGCGGGCTCGGGATGGAGCTCCTCGAAATAGCGGCAAATGGCGATCGATTCGGTGATGATGGTGCCGTCGTCGAGCTCCAGCACCGGCAGGCGCCGCAGCGGATTGCGCCCAGCCACCTCTTCGCCGCGATGTTCCAGCGCGCCCATGTCGACGGACACCAGCGGCACCGTCAGCCCTTTCTCGGAAAGGAAGACACGCACGCGTCGGGGATTGGGCGCTCGGCCGCCATCGAACAGCTTCATTCGAACCTCCAGCTTCTCCACCGGATCATAGGGCGCGGGTCCGCCCATCACCAGAAGCGAACAAATTCGCGCAACGCATCGCCGAACGAGGCCAGCATGCCATGCTTTCTCTCGACCGGCGCGTCATGATGGCTGTCGCGCCATTGCTGCGGCTCCTCGAAAGTGCCTGCCCAGATGCCAACCTTGGCCGCTCTCGCCACCGCTTCCTCGGTTTCGAAGCCGCCGAACGCAACCTCCCATCCGGCCTGCACCTGGGATCGGTTTAGGTCGGTGTCGCCCGCCCTGCAATCGCCGAGCAGCCGGCCGTAGCGGTCGCGCTGCCAGCCGCTGCAGGAAACCGGCCTGCCGGCGATCAGTCGCACCAGCGACTGCCGCGCCAGCTTGCCGCAGGGATAGTCGGCGCCGGCCTTCTGGCAGATCTGCTGATATTCCGGAGCGTCGATGCCGCGCATGCGGATGCGTTCGCTCCCGAGCGTGATCGAATCGCCGTCATTGACGATTGCCGTACCTTGCTCCTTGCGTGTCTCGAAGCGGTCGAGCCGCGCCGCCACCAGGATGAGCAACCCGAGCAAGAGGATGGCCAGCCCGTAGTCCAGCAGCTTGCGCCAGAGGCTTCGCGGCGAATGTGCCGCGTAGCGTCGGCGCGGTCCTCGCGGCCCGAAACGGCTCATATGGCAAACAGTCTCTTAATCATTCGAACGTAGCTTAACGAACCGACAGTCGCTGCGCGCAGAAATTGAAGTCTGTATGCCTTTGCAACGCTCGAACACAGCGGATAAATTTATTGTGGACCGCCGTAAACCGCACCGCAACAGCGATGTGGCGCGCGCGGTGCGCAAGACGCGCGACCGCCTTTCGCAGCAGGCGGGCAGCCTCGACTTCGACCGTGAACTGCTGAAGCTGCATGCGCGCACCATGGTGGTCAGCGCGATCGCGATTCCCCTGCTCGTGCTCGCGGTGGCGGTGACAGGCCGGCTGGCGGGCATGGACGGCCCAATCACCATCTGGGCCTTGTCGACGCTGCTTTGCTACACGATCGTCGCTTTCATGGCGCGTCGCGTGGAGCGGACCGAAGCGGCCGAGCTCGACCCGGTGCAGACGCGCCGCGACTTCCTGATCGGCCATTTCCTGTGCGGCCTTGGCTGGGCGTGGTTCGCCTGGATCGGTTGCGACACATGCCAGATCGACCAGTTCCATGTGGCCAAGGCCATGGTGATCCTGGTCGCGATGGCGATGACGGCTGTCTTGGCCTCCTCGCTTGGTGGCGCCCTGTTCGCGACTTTCGCCATTCCCGTTGCCGTTTATGTCTACACCGTCATGCGTCTGTGGACACCGATCGAAGCCACGATGGCGGCGTTGCTCATCGCCGCACTTCCGTTCTTCGGTTACGTCGCGCGCCACCTCAACCAGGCGTCGTTGATGGTGCTCTCCTTTCGTTCGGAAAAGGACGCGCTGATCGCCGAAGTCGAGACGGCGAAATCGATGTCGGACGAGGCAAGGCGGCGCGCCGAGGACGCCAACCTCGCGAAATCGCGTTTCCTCGCCTCCATGAGCCATGAGCTCAGGACGCCGCTCAACGCCATCCTCGGCTTCTCCGAAGTGATGGCCAATGAAGTGCTGGGTCCGATGAACAATCCGACCTATCGCGATTATGCCCATGACGTGCACGAGTCCGGACAGCACCTGCTCGACCTGATCAACGAGATCCTCGACCTGTCGCGCATCGAGGCCGGCCGCTACCAGCTCAACGAGGAGCCGGTCGTGCTGGTGACCATCGTCGAGGACTGCTGCCACATGATGGAGCTGCGCGCCCGCAACAAGGACATCCGCATCATCCAGGAGTTCGAGGAGACCTTGCCGCGCCTCTTCGCTGACGAGCGCGCCGTCCGGCAGATTACCCTCAACCTTCTGTCCAATTCGATCAAGTTCACCCCATCCGGCGGCGAAGTGCGCGTGCGCGTCGGCTGGACCGCCGGCGGCGGCCAGTACATTTCAGTCAAGGACAACGGCCCGGGCATACCGGAGGAGGAAATCCCGGTGGTGCTTTCCGCTTTCGGCCAAGGCTCGATCGCCATCAAGAGCGCCGAACAGGGAACCGGCCTCGGCCTGCCGATCGTGCAGGGGCTGCTCGCCATGCATGGCGGCACGTTCGAGCTTCATTCCAAGCTGCGCGAAGGCACCGAGGCGATCGCCATCTTCCCGTTGAGCCGGGTGATGGAGGAATTGCCGGCCTTGCCGACCAAGGCCGTCGCGGCGACACGTGGACGCCGGTAGAGCAATTCCAGGAAAAGTGTGAGCGGTTTTCCGTCCGGAATTGCGTAAAAAACAAAGAGATAGTGCGGCTTTTGGAACCTTTAACGGCGGACAGCCACCGCCATGCCCGAACTCGTCAACGCCGCGGCCTTGACGACACCGGCGGCCAGAGCGGCCCCTACCCCTTCGCCATGGCCGATGCCGAAATCGAGCAGCGGCCGCAATCCGAGTTGTTCGGCCACCTTGGCATGGCCGGGCTCGGGCGACAGGCTGGCGAGCAGGCAGTGATCGAGCGTGCCGGGGTTGGCCGCATGCAGGGCAGCGGCCGCCGCCGTCGCCACGAATCCGTCGAGCAGCACGGGAATCTTTTCCATGCGTGCCGCGAGAATGGCGCCGCAGATCGCCGCGAACTCGCGTCCGCCGACCCGGCGCAAGGCCTCGAGGGGATCGCTCAGACCCGGGCCATGGAATGCCAGCGCCCGATCGACGACCTCGGCCTTGCGCGCGATCATCATTGCATCGGCGCCCGCCCCGGGGCCGACCCAGTCGGCCCCCTCGCCGCCGAACAGCGCGGCGCAAAGCGCGGCGGCGATCGTCGAATTGCCGACCCCGAGATCGCCCAGGCACAGAAGATCGGCGCCGCCCGCGACCGCCTCCATGCCGAAGGCCATGGTCGCGGCGCAGCCGCGTTCATCGAGCGCATCCTCCTCGGT
>NZ_RZTO01000594.1:0-3935 GCF_003997225.1 Mesorhizobium sp. M2C.T.Ca.TU.002.02.1.1 | reverse complement strand
GGAGGGCGTGGCGGGCGCGATCATGGCGCGGCAAGGGTACTACATGTCGGTCGTCGAACCGGTGAAGCAAAGCTTGTCGCCGGCGGAATGGAATTACTGGTACGGCGGCCTGCCCGCCGCGCACGACCTTCCGGGGCTGGCGGCACCGGTCGTGGTGCGCGCAGGCGAAAGGCGCGAGGGCGGCGACTATAAGGAGCGGGTGTCGCGCATCGCCGTCTGGAGCACCATCATGCCGGAACACAATTACCTCGCACGCCGCTGGCGAGAATTTCTGGGTATCAGGGGTTAAGGCTCGTCGCGTTATAGCCTTTGGAAAAGTCGACGGACTGGCTGCCGGTGCAGACGACGACGCCGTCATGGTCGGCGATGCAGTCGTAGAGCTTCTCGAGATAGCGGATGCGGTGCGGAGCGCCGGTGAGATAAGGGCGATCGAGATCGCCATGACCTTCGGCGATCGCGCGCCCTCAAGGCTCGTAGGGCTTCGGCTCGCTTCCATTGAAGAAAGTCCAGAAGCAGCGCGGCGTCTCATGGCGGCAATCGAAACCGTCACTGATCGAGGCGAATATCTTAGTCCGGACCTTGGCGGTTCAGCGCGCACCGCCGAGGTCACTGCTGCCGTGATTGCTGCGCTCTCGGCTGTGAACAGCACGAGTTCATCCCGGTTGGCCGGATAGGGGCTACGGTCTCTAAAGCATGTCTCCCGAAAGTGGGAGCCGGTTTCAGGGTGAAGACATGCGTAGAATCAAAAAGCCTAAAGCGCATGGAGCGAATCCGAAAATCGCGACGCGCTTTAGTCGGTCAGGCTTCGTGGCGCTGGCTTGATCGAATCCTCGGTAGGCAAGGTTTCGCGCTTGTCATTCCGATGCAGCATCATGCGCCGGAAGCTCATCGAGATATGCGCCCGCCTGATGTGTCCGATCGAAGCCCAGTCGCCGATCTCAGCCGCCGCGAGCACCTCCGCGATCTCCCGGCGGAACGCGGCGAATTCCTCGGCCAGCCCAAGCCGCGGCATCATTTTCAGGACGACCCGTGCGACCTGGAAATAGAGCCGCTCGCTGATGTCGCGCAGCGGCTGGTTCCCGGTCATTGCGCTCAGCTCATAGAAGAAATCCATGTTGAGCCGCAGGAAAGCGCGCTGGTCCGGATGGAGGATGTGGGCGTCGCAGCGCTCCATCAGCGCGCGTATGCGGTCGAGATCGGCACCGGTCCGCGGAATTGGCGACAATTTGCCGATCAATTCCGCCAGTTCCATGCGCAAATGGTAGACCTGCTCCAATTCCTCGATGTCGACGTCGGTGACGATCGTGCCGACGCCATGGACCGACTGGACGAGGCCTTCCGACTCCAGACGCGCAAGGACCCGCCGCACCGGAGTCCGGCTGACTTCGAATTCCTGAGCGAGCTCTTCTTCGGACAGGTGGTTCCCGGGGGGATAATCGAGCAGGCAGATGCGGTCGCGCAGGATCCTGTAGATGCGTTCCGACCTTTCCCGCGCCGAAGGCGGTCGCGTTGGGCCGGTCGTGGCCTGCTCTATCGCCGCATCGTCGTTGCGGGTCATCCCGCCTCCAGCACCGCGCGCAGGAATTGCCGCGTCCGTTCGTTCTTCGGCGCGCCGAACAGCTCGCTTGGAGGTCCCTGCTCGCAGATCTTGCCCTGGTAGAAGAAGCAGACCCGGTCGGAGAATTCCTTCGCGAAACCCATCTGGTGGGTGACCATCAACATTGTGAGGTCATGCTCCCGCCCGATCTGCCTTATCACCTGCAGCACTTCGCCGACAAGCTCGGGGTCGAGCGCCGACGTCACCTCGTCGAACAGCATGACCTTTGGCCGCATGGCGAGCGCCCGCGCGATCGCGACGCGCTGCTGCTGCCCGCCGGAGAGCTGCGAGGGATAATGGTCCTTCTTCTGCGACAGCCCGACCATGTCGAGCAGTTCGGCCGCGCGCGCCTCGGCGTCGGCGCGCTTCATGCCGAGCACGGTCATCGGCGCCTCGATGCAATTGGCCATCGCGCTCATATGCGGGAACAGATTGAACGACTGGAAGACCATGCCGATCTTGGCCCGCACCCGCCTGATGTGGGCTAGATTGGCGGGAACCAGCTTGCCGCCCTTGTCCATATGCGTGAGCGGCTCGCCTTCGACCCAGATGACGCCGTCGTTGATCGTCTCGAGCGTCATCAGCATGCGCAGCACCGTCGTCTTGCCGGAGCCGGAAGGTCCGATGATCGAGACCTTCTCGCCGCGCGCGATGTCGAGGCTGAGCCCATCGAGAACCGTCAGCGCGCCATAACGTTTCGACACATTGTCGAAGCGCACCATGGGGTCGGAACGCACCATGGGCTGGTCCGTCATCGTGAGGTCCTCCGGTTGAGCAGGCGTTCGAGAATACGGATGAGCGCGGCCGACACCAGGCTCATCACCAGGAAGAACAGGCCGACGAGCGTCATCGGCTCGGTGTAGCGGAACGTGTCGGAGCCGATGATCTTGGCCGTCTGCATCAGCTCGAGAACGGCGATGGCCGACAGCAGCGGCGTCTCCTTGAACAGCGCGACCAGGTAGTTGCCGAGCGCCGGAACGATCGGCGGGATGACCTGCGGGATGATGATGTCGCGGAAGGTCGCCCATTGCGGCAGGTTGAGCGCGATCGACGCCTCCCATTGGCCGCGCGGGATGTTGTCGAACCCGGCGCGGTACACCTCGGAGCAGTAGGCCGCGTAATGAAGTCCGATCGCGATCACGCCGGCGGTGAAGGCGTCCAAAACGATGCCGAATTTCGGGAAGACGAAATAGAGGAAGAAGATCTGGATCAGCAGCGGCGTCGAGCGGATCAGCTCGACCAGCACCGAGATCGGCCAGGCCGTCCACGGAATGGCGATGCGCACCAGGGCGAGCGCCAGGCCGAGCAGGGCCGCGATGACGAAGCCGATCAGCGTCGCCTCGATGGTGATGATCGCAGCGCTTGCCAGCGTCGGCAGGATCTCGAGCGTGAAGGACCAATCCCACATCAGGCGGCCCTCCCTCGCGAGAGCCCGGCCGACGCCCGCTGCTCGAGGAACCGCATGCCGATCGTGATCGCGAGCGACATGACGAGATAGATCAGGAGCACCAGCGTGAAGATGGGAACGGTTTTCAGCGTGCTCTGGTTCATCTGCTGGGCTTTGAAGGCAAGGTCCGTCAGCGTGATGAGCGACACCAGCGCGGTCGATTTCAACAGCTCGATGAACAGATTGCCCCAGGGCGGGATCATGCCGATGAAGGCCTGCGGCAGGATGATCCTGCGCAGCATCTGGGCGCGGCTCATGTTGAGGGCGATCGACGCTTCCCACTGGCCGGGCGCCACCGCCAGGATCGCTCCGCGCACCACCTCCGATCCGTAGGCGCCGACATTCAGGCCCAGCGCCAGCACGGCCACCGTGAAGGCGTCCATCAGCAAGCCGAATTGCGGCAACACGAAAAACAGCCAGAAGAGCTGCACCAGCGCGGAGGTGCCGCGAAAGATCTCGACATAGACAGTCGCCAGCCAACGCAGCGGAGCCGGCCCATAGAGGCGGGCAAGCGCCGCCAGGACGCCCATCGCCACGGCCAGCACACTCCCCAGCACGGCGATTTCAATGGTGAGCAACGCTCCCTGCAGCAGTCCCGGCAGGAACAGGCTGTAGGAAGGCTGCGTGGCGAGCAGGCCGATCACCGCCAATGCGGCAACCAGCATGCCAACAAGCGTCCGGATGCCCATCGGCTTCTCCGAAGAAAAGGAGGCGGCGCCGAAGCGCCGCCCGGAGTTGGGACTTTTACTTGCCGGCGCAGAGCTCGGCGGTGGTCTTGTTCGGCAGATAGTCCTTGCCGAAGCCGAACGGCTCGACCAGGGCGATGTGCTCGGGCGAGCCGATGAATTTCTTCAGCTCCGCGTTGAAGGCGTTGAGCAGGTCGGTATCCTC
>NZ_RZTO01000593.1:0-3952 GCF_003997225.1 Mesorhizobium sp. M2C.T.Ca.TU.002.02.1.1 | reverse complement strand
CTCCATGCGAGCCGATCAGGGTCGGTGGACTGCGGCCGCAAGCGACGGCGCCGGCCTTGCCGGTTACGCTCAATTCTGCGCCTCGGCGCTGTTTGCGCCGGCGCAAAGCGCATCCTGGGTAAGCAACTGGGCGACCGCGACCGGCGCCGACATGGTTGTCGCGATGATGGCCTGCGATGCTCGCCCGGCGCTGTCGCTGGCATTGGAAGTGGTGCGACACGGCCCTTTCAAGGTTGCCCGTTTTGCCGGCGGTCGGCATGCCAACGGCAATTTCGCCGCCACTGACCCGCAGTTCCTGCCCGCCATCGACGGCACGGCGATCCGCGCGATGTTCAAGGCAATCGCCAAAGCACGGCCCGATATCGACCTGATCTCGCTGGAAAGGCTGCTGCCCAACCTCGATGGCGTAGCCAACCCGCTCGCCGTGCTGCCCGGCTTCCCAAGTCCAAACCTCGCTCTCGCCGTCGATCTCGACGGCGGGTTCGATGCGCTGCTGTCGCGCGCTAGCGGCAAGCGCAAGCGCAAGAAGCATCGTTCGCAGACGCGCAAGTTCGAGGCTGTAGGCACCTTCCGCCGCGTCGAGGCCCGCACCCGCGAGGAGGTCGACAGGCTGCTCGACGCTTTCCTCGAGATGAAGGAAGTGCGCTTCGCCAAGATGGGCATCGCCAATGTCTTCGGCGACAGGCAGGTACGCGACTTCTTCCGGGCGCTGTTTACCGATGCGCTGGCCGAGGAAAAGCCACCCTTCCTGCTGCACGGCCTGGACGTGGCAGGCAAGCTGCGCGCGATCACCGGCTCCAGCCGCTCGGGCAAGCGGCTGATCTGCGAGTTCGGTGCCATCGCCGAGGACGATCTGGCCTTCACCAGCCCTGGCGATTTCCTGTTCTTCGACAACATCCAGGAAGCCTGCGAGCTCGGCTTCGACGTCTACGACTTCTCGGTCGGCGACGAGCCTTACAAGCGGCTCTGGTGCGACATCGAGGTCCAGCATTTCGAGGTGCTTGCGCCGCTGACGCTGAAGGGCCAGGTGCTGGCGACAGGGCTGCGACAAGGCGCGCGGGCGAAGGCTTTCATCAAGAACAATCCGACCGTCTGGAAGCTGACCAAGATGCTGCGTCGCAAGGCTGCCGGGCAGGCACCTGTCGCGGTCGAAGACGACAGCTAGGGCTGGCGAGAGACGCACAATCGCAGTCGCGCTCCCGGGCGATGCGCGCAAGCGGACCGGGATCCTGAGGGACTCGACGGAACCTATCGATCGCCGAGAGGTTTTCGCACCCAGAAGGAGATGACCATGGCTAAGTGCGACCAGTGCGGCAACGACTATGACAAGGCATTCCTGGTGAGCCTGGGCGGGCAGACCTACACGTTCGACAGCTTCGAGTGCGCGGTCCAGAAGCTTGCGCCGACCTGCCCGCATTGCAGGGTGCGGATCATGGGACATGGCGTCGAGCAGGGCGATGTCATCTATTGCTGCGCGCACTGCGCCGGGCAGGAAGGCGCCAACGCCCTGACCGACCGCGCGCCGTGACAATCGCGGTCCCTCCGCCTCTCCCCGCGCGGGAAGGCCTTTCCAGACGCGCTCTTGACTACGATCCTGGGGCAGTCGTTCAGTTCTGAAGCGGTTCACCGTTTCACGGAGACGGCAAACCGCGCCGTCCCCTTGTTTTTGAGGCAGGCAGCAGGCTACGGCGAGGTCGCCGAGCCTGACCGCCCACACTTTCCTGGAATTGCTCCGCCTACGCCGCCTGAACGATCTCGACCAACTCAACGTCGAACACAAGATCCTTTCCGGCCAACGGATGATTGCCGTCGAGCTTGACGCTGGCGTCGTCCACGCCGACGACCGTTACTTGCATGGGTCGTCCCTCGCGGGTGCGGGCCTGCAATCGGGTGCCGATATCGACGTTGATGTTTTCCGGCACGCTGGCGCGGTCGATGGTTACGACCGCCTCGGGGCGATGCGGGCCATAAGCGGCGTCGGCGGGAACAGTGACGGTGCTTTTCGTGCCGACTTCCATGCCCTCGACATGGGTTTCGAGACCAGGAATTACCTGTCCTTCACCCAGTGTAAACTGCAACGGTTCACTGCCGGAAGCATCGAATTGGGTGCCGTCGACCAGACGCCCGGTGTAGTTGATGCGTACAGTGTCGCCATTCTTGGCCTGTGTCATAACAGCCATCCTTTGGGAGTTTTGGGGGACCGGCCCTAGGGTTCACGGTCCCGCTCTCGATCATCCACGCACGGAAATGCGCAGCGCGAAACATCAAAACTAGGTGCTTTGCCGCTGATGTAAAGTGCAGGAGCCGCCGACAATACCCGGGTTCGGCAAGCATCGCGGCGGCGCAGGACAGCCTTGTCGGCCTCCAGCCTTACGCGGCCGACCGGCGTCCGGGCAATGGATCCCCCGGTTCATGGCCGACCGGTGTGACCAGCGTGACGTCCGGATAGCCGTTCTCGATCAGCTTCACCGCGGCCTGCGTCACCTGATCGTCGGCTTCCAGCATCGACAGGAAGACTTCGGTGCCGTCGCCGACCAGGCGGCTGATGCCCTGCGCATCGGCCGGGCCGCATTCGACCACGACGAGGTCGTAGGCCGTGGTCAGCGACTGCATGATGATGGGCAGCCTGTCGGCGGCGCGCATGGCCCGGACCGGATCGGCGGTGCCAACCGGGATCACATGCGCATCGGAATAGAGATCGGGATGGATGACGTCGCTGAACTGCGCTTCGGAAGCGAGCAGATTGGTGATGCCCGGGAACAGGCTCGAGTCCAGCATCGGCCGCGACGCCGCACCCGACGCGGTCAGATCGAGCAGCAACACGCGCAGGCCGGCGTCGGATACTTCACGCGCCACGAGCACGGCGGACGCTGCCGCCTCGTCGCCTTCCGGCGACACGAAGATCGCCCGCGCGGCGCCCGAGGCGATCAACTTCTCCGCAGCTTTTTCGACATCGATCTCGCCGAGCCTGGATTGCCTTGGTTCGGGCGTCGCTTTGCCCGGCTCGGAGGCCTCCATCACGGTTGCGCGATCCTCCGACGGCTCGCTCTCTGCAGGTCTCGGGAGCTCCGCCTCGGCGATCGAATGTTCTGTAGCGGCTTCCTCGTAAGGCGCAAACGCCTGCCCCTCGTCATGTGCCTCGGCGACCATCGGTTCCACCCTGGCCGCAGGCATCGCCACCTGCTCGATATCGGTGAAGCGGGCGCCGGCGGCCGGGCGCATGGCGCGGCCCGAGAACAGCTCCGCCAGCAGCGTGCCGATCGCCATCAGCAGCAGCGAAGCGGCAGCGGCGGCACCGGTGATCGGCCCGATCTTCGGGAAGTAAGGCTGGGACGGCACCTGGGCGCTTGCGATCAAGCTCGCTGCGACGGGCGAGTATCTGCGGTCCCTGCGCGAGGCCACCGCATTGTAACTTGCCATATAGGATTCAAGCTGTTGGCGTTGGACGTTCGCGTCGCGCTGCAGGGCGTCCAGCTGCACCTGCTGCTCGCCGGCGCGCGCCGAGGCGGCCTTCAGCGTGTTGACGTCGGCAACCAGCTGATCCTCGCGTGCCTTGGCCGTCTGAGCCTGGGCCGACAGGCCCCGGATGATCTTTTGTGCCTCATTGCGAATCTGACCGTCGAGGTCGGCAAGCTGCGACTTCAGCGCACGAATACGCGGATGGTTGTCGAGCAAGGTCGTGGAAAGGTCGGCAATGTTGGCCCTGAGCTCCACCTGGCGCTCGCGCAGGCGCTGGATCAGTTCCGAGGACAGGACCTCCGGCACGCTGTCCAGTGAACCGCCATTCTGCAGCGCCCGGCGCACGCTCTCGGCGCTCGCCTCGGCGGCGGCGCGGCTGGCGCGCACGCGCGACAACTCGCTTGATAGTTCCGCGAGTTGCTGAGTCGGCAGCACCGCATTGTTGCCGCCCATCAGGAGGTCGGACTGCGCACGGAAGGCCGCGACCTTCGCC
>NZ_RZTO01000592.1:0-3953 GCF_003997225.1 Mesorhizobium sp. M2C.T.Ca.TU.002.02.1.1 | reverse complement strand
GCATGGGCCCGATGTCGGCGCCGGCGCACCGCCAAGACAGCCGGCGCCTCAATCAAACGACGCCGCAAAGCCGGCTCAAGCGGTCAGGGGAGAGGACGTGCCGCCGCAAGGCGACACCCCATCGCTCCTCTCGGCGCTGCGGCTGGAACAGGCTTCGGCACGCAAGATCGACCCTTCGGCCTACACGCCCATCCGCGATGCGGCGGCGCTCAAGGCCTGGGTAGCCGAAGCCCGCGACGCCGGCATCCTCGCTTTCGACGCCGAGACCACGTCTTCCGACCCGATGCAGGCCGATCTCATCGGCCTGTCCATGGCGATCGCGCCGGGCCGCGCCGTCTACCTGCCGCTCGCCCACAGAAACGGCAATGGCGACTTGCTTGGCGGCGGCCTGCTGGAGAACCAGATCCCGGTCCGCGAGGCGCTGGCGCTGCTCAAGCCGCTGCTCGAGGACCGGTCGGTCCTCAAGATCGTGCAGGACATGAAATACGACATCGTCGTGATGAGCCGGCATGGCATCGAGGTCGCCCCGTTCGACGACACGATGCTGATCTCCTACGTGCTCGACGCCGGCACGTCCGGCGGTCACGACCTCGCTTCACTGTCGGAGAAATGGCTGGGCCACGCGCCGGCGACGAAAAAGGAGCTTGCCGGCTCGGGCAAGAACGCCATCGGCTTCGACCAGGTCGATATCGAGCGTGCGACCGCCTATGCCGGCGAGCAGGCCGACCTGGCGCTGCGGCTTTGGCAGGTGCTCAAGCCGAGGCTGCCGGCCAAGGGCCTCGTTTCCGTCTACGAGCGGCTGGAACGGCCGCTGGTGCCGGTGCTGGCCCGGATGGAACAGCGCGGCATCTCCGTCGACCGCCAGATCCTGTCGAGGCTGTCGGGCGAGCTGGCGCAAGGCGCCGCCCGCGTCGAGGAAGAGATCTACGGGATCGTCGGCGAGCGCATCAACATCGGCTCGCCGAAGCAGCTCGGCGACATCCTGTTCGGCAAGATGGGCCTGCCGGGCGGCTCCAAGACCAAGACCGGCCAGTGGTCGACCTCGGCGCAGCTGCTTGAGGATCTTGCCGCCGAAGGCCACGAGCTGCCACGCAAGATCGTCGACTGGCGCCAGCTCACCAAGCTGAAATCGACCTATACCGACGCGCTGCCCGGTTTCATCAATCCCGGCACCAACCGCGTCCACACCTCCTACGCGCTGGCCGCGACGACGACCGGGCGGCTATCGTCGTCCGATCCCAATCTGCAGAACATCCCGGTGCGCACGGCCGAAGGCCGCAAGATCAGGACCGCCTTCATCGCGGAGAAGGGCCACAAGCTGGTCTCGGCCGATTACAGTCAGATCGAATTGCGCGTGCTTGCCCATGTCGCCGAAATCCCGCAGCTCAAGCAGGCTTTCGCCGACGGCGCAGACATCCACGCCATCACCGCGTCGGAGATGTTCAACGTGCCGGTCGAGGGCATGCCCTCGGAAGTGCGCCGGCGCGCCAAGGCGATCAATTTCGGCATCATCTACGGCATCTCGGCCTTCGGCCTCGCCAACCAGCTGTCGATCCCGCGCGAAGAGGCCGGCGCCTATATCAAGCGCTATTTCGAGCGCTTCCCGGGCATCCGCGACTATATCGAGGAAACCAAGGCCTATGCGCGGGAGAACGGCTTCGTCGAGACGATCTTCGGCCGCCGCATCCATTATCCGGAGATACGATCCTCCAACCCGTCGGTCCGCGCCTTCAATGAGCGCGCCTCGATCAACGCCCGGCTCCAGGGCACAGCGGCCGACATCATCCGCCGCGCCATGGTGCATATGGAGGAGGCTCTGGAGAAGGCGAGGCTGTCGGCCCGCATGCTGTTGCAGGTGCATGACGAGCTGATCTTCGAGACGGTGGAAGCGGAGGTCGAAGCGACGATACCCGTGGTGCGCAAGGTGATGGAGAACGCGCCGATGCCGGCGGTCTCGATGTCCGTGCCGCTGCATGTCGACGCCCGGGCGGCGGATAACTGGGACGAGGCGCACTGAGCGCCACACCTTCGTTCGTCATCCACGGGCGGAGCAAGGAGCGAAGCGACGCAGCGTAGACCCGAGGATCCATGCCGTGACGCAGCCCGTAAAACGCAGCGGTTGCGGATAGCCTCGCAAGGCATGCCGCTCTTGGATCCAGATTCTGCGCCGTGGCGGCGCGTGTATGTCACGGAATGGATACTAGGGTCTGCGCGCGTCGCTTCGCTCCTTGCTTCGCCCTAGTATGACGAAGTGAAGGCTTACGCCGCTTCAGCCCTGCACTTGGCGCACACCCCCCGAAACTCGATCACCGCCTTCTTGGCCGCGAATCCCGTCGAACGCACCCATTCGTCCAGTCGGTGGTCGACGTCGTGGTCGGACATCTCGGTCACCTGGCCGCAATTGTCGCAGATGGCGAAGGCGGTCATCGAATGGCTGTGGTCGTGCGGCTCGGCGCAGGCGACGAAGGAGTTGAGGCTTTCCAGCCTATGCACGAAGCCGGATTTCACCAGCGTGTCGAGTGCGCGATAGACCTGCAGCGGCGCGCGGAAACCGCGCTCGCGCAACTGGTCCAGCAGCGTATAGGCGCTGAGCGGCCCGCTGGACGCCTCGAGCTTCTCGAGCACGCAGAGCTGGTTCTTGGTCAGCGCATCTCTTGCCGTCATCTTATTCGCCCAATCGACGCCCGCATCAAAATCTCGATGCGAACGACTTCAATTCCCTTGAAATAGCGACGAACGATTGATTTTGCCACTGTTTCCGCAGCGCGTCCCTTCCGAGGCGCGCGGACGGAGATGGTTCGCCGGCTTACTTGCGCGGCGGCCCCTTGCGCTCGGCCGAAGCCGCCCACAGGTTGATGTCGGACTCGCGCGCGTACGTGTCGATCTCGGCGAGCTCGGCATCGGAGAACTCGAGCGCCTTGAGCGCGCCGACGCAATCCTCGACCTGTTCCGGCCGGCTGGCGCCGATCAGCGCCGTCGTCACCCGGCCCTTGCGCAGCACCCAGGCCAGCGCCATCTGCGCCAGCGTCTGGCCGCGGCGGGCGGCGATGGCGTTGAGCGCCTTGATGTTGGCGATCGACTTGTCGTTGATGAAGGCCGGCTTGAGCGATTTGCCTTGGCTGGCGCGGCTGCCCTCGGGAATGCCGCCGAGATATTTGTCGGTCAGCATGCCTTGCGCCAGCGGCGAGAACACGATCGAGCCGATGCCGAGCCCCTCCAGCGTGTCGAGCAGCCCGTCTTCCTCGACCCAGCGGTTGAGCATCGAATAGCTCGGCTGGTGGATCAGGCACGGCGTGCCGAGCTGCCGCAATATATCGGCCGCCTCGCGCGTGCGCTGCGAATTGTAGGACGAGATGCCGGCATAGAGCGCCTTGCCCGAGCGCACCGCATGGTCGAGCGCGCCCATGGTCTCTTCCAGCGGCGTCTCCGGATCGAAGCGGTGCGAATAGAAGATGTCGACATAGTCGAGCCCCATGCGCTTGAGGCTCTGGTCGAGGCTGGCCAGCACATATTTGCGGCTGCCCCATTCGCCGTAGGGGCCGGCCCACATCTCGTAGCCGGCCTTGGTCGAGATGATCAGCTCGTCGCGGTAAGGGGCGAAATCGGTGCGCAGGATCTCGCCGAACGCGGTTTCCGCCGAACCGGGCGGCGGGCCGTAATTGTTGGCGAGGTCGAAATGCGTGATCCCGAGGTCGAATGCCTTGCGCACGAGCGCCTGCTTGGTCTTGTGCGGCGTGTCGTTGCCGAAATTGTGCCACAGCCCGAGCGAGATCGCCGGCAGCTTCAGGCCGGACCGCCCGCAGCGGTTATAGACCATTGCCTCGTAGCGGTTCTCGGCGGCGACATAGGGCATGGGGGAATCCTCGGGATATAAGCGGCGCAGAGATCGCCACCGGATAAATTGAATCGATGCTTGCCCCTAATCATTACCCTCTCCCCGTCGAAACGGGGAG
>NZ_RZTO01000591.1:0-3954 GCF_003997225.1 Mesorhizobium sp. M2C.T.Ca.TU.002.02.1.1 | reverse complement strand
GTGTTGCGGATTTCGGACTATAGCCGGGCGCCATGGGGGAAGGGAAGGGGAGGCGCAAGGCACGTGCTCAGGGGGCCGCTCCTTGCGAACCGGCTTGCAGCTTTTGCCGGTCGCTCGCGTCAAGCCATCGCAGCAGCGCCGCCGCATAGAATTTGCGCCAACCCCGTTGCGGCGTCGAGAGGAACCAGGACTGGCGTATGTCCCAGCTGTCGCCGGCCAGATCGCGCAGCCTGGTGTTTATGATGCCTTTTCCGGAGAGCGGGTAGACAGAGAACTCGGAGAAATAGATTTCGCCGTCGATCTCGTAGAAGTCGCAGCGCATGTGGTCGAACGGAGCCGCCAGCCGTTCCGCGATCTCGCGCATCCGCAGAAACGACGATGGCAGGTCGATCTTCACCCATTGGCTGCCGCTGCCAGGCGGCACCGGTGCATAATTGCCGTCGCGGTCGAAATGACTTTTCAGCTCGTTGCCTTGTCCGTCGCGCCTTGCGGCGTAGACATAAGCTGTCTTCCCGTTCGAGATATGGAACTTGTACTCCAGCGGGACCGGCACACCGTCCTGGATAAGCATCTCCTCGACGAAGATGAGCCGTCTTGCGCCCCTATAGGCCCATTCGCCGAATTTCCTGCCGTAGCGATTGCGCATCCAACGCGCCGTTCGCCGCCGCAGCTTCGCGCTGTCCACCTCGCCGTTGCGGATCATCATGTTCCAGCGGCAGCCATGGTTGGCTTTCACCACGGCGTCCCTCGCCAGCACCGCCGGCGGTATTCGTGCCGCGTCGCGGCCGCTCCACAACACTTTGGCGGTCTTGAGTTCGGGGCATATCGACAGGGCGTGTTCCTTGGACGCCAGCTTGTCGCATGCCGTGACATAAAGGGGGTTGTGGTCGAAGATCTTCCGCCACAAGAACTTGTCGACGTAGGACGCCGGCCTGGCCGGATCGGGAAAGACGCCGCTGTGATCATAGGTTCTTTTCCAGGTCAGCGGATGGCGAAGCAAGCACCAGGCCAAGGTCGCCGCCAGGACCGCGCGATCGGCCACGCCCGTCGCCATCAGCCTTCACTCGGGCGGCCGGCGGCGCCAGATCGGAAGCGGACAAACACATCGCGGGTCATGTTGCGCGACACGCGCGTGCGGCCGACCACTTCCAGCCGCGGGTCAAGCGTCTCTTCCGCCCGTTCCGACCACAAGCGGGCCAGCGAGTAGGGTTCCCATAAAACGAGCTGGAGATCGGGCGGAGCCGTGTCCGCGATGCGGGACACCACCTCCGACTTGGGCGAAACCATGCTGGCGACGTAGATCACCTGGGCGTCGCGATAGTCGTAGTCGCGTCCGTTGCAACATTCCGCATGGCAGCGTGCGTAGCCGAGTTTGGCAGCCAGAATATTCGCTGTCTCGACCGCGTCCGCCACGACATCCAACCCGATGATCTCGAAAACCGGCGTCTGATCGTGGATGCGGAACATGGTGAAGGGGCGACCGCCACAGCCGACCATCACGGCATTCGTGCACCTGCTGAAATCGACATGCTCGAAGACTTCATCGAGGCGCTTGTAGGCGTCTTTGGAAGACATGACGCCGATGGTCGTTTCTTTAGCCGCTATCTGTCCGAACGAGGCGGGCTGCCTCACCTCAAGCATCTGCCTGATTTCGGCGACGTCTTGCGCATGAACCATTTCAATGAAGGTCCGGGTGAGCATGGGCCGGTAGGCAAATAGCTCCGGGTGGCTGTTGAGCAGCGCTTCGCCCGCGTCATGCCCCATGGCGACGCCGATATCGCGGATCCCGTTGATCAGCTCCGTCGGCGTGCGCTCACCGGCACTCGCGACAAAGCCTTCCAGCTGGTCTTTCCACGAATTCAGCATGCACCCCCGCGCTTTGCCGATCTCCAGCTAGAGCTAGCAGTACCCGGCGAACGCGTCTACACCACCATTTCGCGAAGACGAGGTGGTCATGTCCGCTCTTACCACGATCGGTTTCGATGCCGACGACACGCTGTGGCAGAACGAGCAGTTCTTCCGCATGACCGAGGAGCGCTTCATCGCCATGCTTGCCGAGCACGGCGAGGCGAGCGTGGTTTCGGCAAACCTGCTCAAAGCCGCAAGGCGCAACCTCGGCCTCTACGGCTTCGGCATCAAGAGCTTCACGCTGTCGATGATCGAGACGGCGATCGAGGTTACCGAAGGCCGCGTTTCGGCCTCGACCATTGCGGAAATCCTGGCTGCCGGCCGCGACATGCTCAGCCATCCGATCGAACCGCTGCCGTACGCGCGTGAGACGATCGAGAAGCTTGCCGGCAGCTATCGCCTGGTGCTGATCACCAAGGGTGACCTCATGGATCAGGAGCGCAAGCTGGCGCAGTCGGGGCTGGGTGAGCTTTTCGATGCCGTCGAGATCGTCAGCGACAAGAGCGCCGCCACCTATGCCCGCATCTTCAGCCGTCATGGCGACGGACCGCAAAAAAGCATGATGGTCGGCAATTCGCTGAAGTCGGATGTCGTGCCTGCCATCGATGCCGGCGGCTGGGGCATCTATGTCCCGCATGAATTGACCTGGGCGGCCGAGCACGCCGAGGCGCCCGTCGCGGCGCCACGTTTCCGCGAGATCGCCGATCTGAGCGAACTGCCCGCGTTGATCGAACGCATCGCCGCGGCGGATTGATACGTCCGAGCTCCCGGGTTGTGCCCGGCGGGTGAGCGGCATGCCTCCGCGGCGTCGGGTGAGCGGACGCCCTGAACATCGGTCCGGGTGGTGAGCGGTCGGCGCGAGCGAACCGGCCGACAAGCCCTTGCATCGGACCCTGGGGCCGCCCTTACAGAGGCGAGGGTCCGGAACGGAAGGTCGGCTATGGGCGGCGAAAAGGAGCAATGGTTCGGCCCAGGCGAGACAGCCCGGCGGGTCGGAGTCACCACCAAGGCGCTCAGGGTCTATGAGCGGGAGGGGCTCGTTGTCCCTCACCGCGCCGAATCGAGATGGCGACTATACGGTCCAGCTCAAATCGCCCGCTTGCACCAGATCATCGTGCTTCGCGATCTCGGCCTCTCGCTCAAATCGATCAAGAAGCTTGTCGGGGATCATTCCCGGCTTCGGGAGATTCTGCGGCTGCAACGCGAAACGCTGGAATCCCAGGAACACAAGATCAGGCGCGCGATCACTCTCATAGAGAGGGCGCAACGCCAACTTGATGAGGGTCGAGACCTTTCTCTGGGTGACTTAGAAAACCTCACCAAGGAGACTGTCATGCAGCAATCCACCGACAATAGGAAATTCGCCGCGAGGTTCGAAGCTTTGATCGCGGAACAGGACCTGACTGGTCAAGCAAGCCGCACCTTCGACGGGATAAAGAAAGAGTACAGCGCAGACGCCCATAAGGCTGCGCTAACGGCCATGATGGCGGAAGCAAGCCAGCTGAAAGAGGCAGGGGACGTTAGTTCCGAAGCCGCCAAAGAGTTCGTTCGGCGTATGCGATCCCGTACCGCCGACATCAGGCGTTCGACCCCCCAGGCCGAGCAAGAGATTATACGCAATGCGTATACCAAAGCGGTCGCCGAGGCGCAGGCCAGGTCTGAGCCCCTCTCGTTCGACCCGGCGGTCCTCGAATTCTTCCGACAAGTCGCCCAGGGAATGAAGGAACGCGGCGAGCTGGACTGACCCAGCCTCCCGAGAGCAAACGCCGGAGTGTCGCCTCGGCGCTCCGGGAGGCCTGTCCCGAATTCCCTAGCTGCGCCCGACCAGGCGATCGACCACTGGTTGCAGCCTCTCGGGCGTGATCGGCTTGGCGACCACGGCATCGACCACGCTCGACAGGCCAAGGCTCTCCGGCGTGCCATTCCTGGTTGAAAGCAGGATCACGGCGGGCAGCGGCTTGCCGGAGGCGCGCCGCAGCGCGTCGATGGCCGACATCAGCGGGTCGCAATCCTTGTTGTCCGGGCCGCCATCCAGGATGACGGCGC
>NZ_RZTO01000590.1:0-3972 GCF_003997225.1 Mesorhizobium sp. M2C.T.Ca.TU.002.02.1.1 | reverse complement strand
CGGCACGTGTCTGCGGGGTATCCGGCACGCTTTTCGAGCGCTCCAGGTCCTCGTCCGAATGCGGCAGCGGCGTCCACCCTGCCTTTTCCATGGGAGTCATCGAATCCACCCGTCCAATTCCCTTACTTGCGCCGTCCCGTGACGCTGGCGCGATTGACCCCCATTGAGCCTTAACATAGGGTCCGCGCGACTTTTAAACAGGTTAAGGCTGAGCGCCTTAACAGCTTGGTAATGGAGCGAAATCATGTCGAAGCCCGATCTGGCGAGCCTCGAGGAGACCATCGAAAAGGCCTTCGAGGGGCGCGACGCGATTTCGACCGCGACGCGCGGCGAGACGCGCGACGCTATCCAGGAGGCGCTCGACCTTCTCGATCGTGGCGTCGCCCGCGTCGCCGAACGGCGGGACGACGGCAAGTGGCATGTCAACCAGTGGCTGAAGAAGGCGGTGCTGCTCTCGTTCCGGCTGAACCCGATGGAGATCATCAAGGGCGGCCCGGGCGAGGCCGTGTGGTGGGACAAGGTGCCGTCCAAGTTCGACGGCTGGAGCGCGGTCGATTTCGAGAAGGCCGGCTTCCGCGCCGTGCCGTCCTCGGTCGTGCGCCGCTCGGCCTATGTCGCGCCGGGCGCCGTGCTGATGCCGTCCTTCGTCAATGTCGGCGCCTATGTCGATTCGGGCACCATGGTCGACACCTGGGCCTCGGTCGGCTCCTGCGCCCAGATCGGCAAGAACGTGCACCTTTCCGGCGGCGTCGGCATCGGCGGCGTGCTGGAGCCGATGCAGGCCGGCCCGACCATCATCGAGGACAATTGCTTCGTCGGCGCGCGCTCGGAAGTGGTCGAAGGCTGCATCGTGCGCGAAGGCTCGGTGCTTGGCATGGGCGTGTTCATCGGCCAGTCGACCAAGATCGTCGACCGAGCCACCGGCGAGGTTTTTTATGGAGAGGTGCCGGCGAACTCCGTGGTCGTCGCCGGATCGCTGCCGGGCAAGCCGCTGCCCAATGGCGAACCGGGTCCGAGCCTCTACTGCGCCGTGATCGTCAAGCGCGTCGACGCCAAGACCCGTTCCAAGACCTCGATCAACGAATTGCTGCGCGATTGATCTTGCCTAAAGCGCGTCGCGATCTTTCAGATTCGCTCCCAGCGCTTTAGGTTTTTGATCTTGCGCATGTCTTTGTCCCGAAACCGGTTCCCACTTTCGGGAGTCATGCTTTGACGGAGCGGGCGCGATTGTCTGAAAGATCGCAATTCCTCTGGGTGTTCTTCAGCCTTTCGGGGCGGCTGAGCCCGGTCGCCTATGCGTTGGCCGGGGTCTTGCTGGTGCTTGTCCAGTTTTTCCCGTTCTACCAGTTCGCGCGGGTTGAGCTGAACACCGCGGCCAGCCAGAACTGGGCCATGATCTGCTGGGGGGTGCTGCTGATCTCGGCCTGGGCCACCTTCGCGGTAACGGCAAAGCGCTTCCATGATTTCGGCAAGCCGACCTATTTTGCGCTGATCTCGCTCATCATCGGGCCCATCCTGCTCATCATCCTCGCCTGCTTCCGCAGCGATCCCGGGCCGAATCGCTACGGCAGGCGCACCAACGCGCCGGGCGATAGCTGAGACGGCCATGCGTTACCGCTCGCTCGATCCGCGACTGATCATCGAGACGGCCGAGAGGCTGGAGGAGCGGATCGGCGAGCGTTTCCCGGAAGCCGGCCTGCGGGGCGTGGCGGCCGAATTGGTGTCGCTGTCGCGGGATCTCGCCAAAGCCGCCAGGGACCTGGAGGCGCCGATCTGGTGGCTGCGCGGCGTCATCGTCGCGGCCTTCATGGCCGGCGTGGCGGTGTTCCTGTTCGTCGGCACCATCCTGCCGCTCGACCGCATTTCGGGCGCCGACGATGCCGTGCAGTCGATGCAAGGCATCGAGGCGACGATCAACACCGTCATCCTGGCCGTGCTTGGCTTTCTGGCGCTGGTCCGCACCGAGGAGCGGATCAAGCGCAAGAAGGTATTTCGTCAGTTGCGCGGCCTGCGCTCGCTGATCCATGTCATCGACATGCACCAGTTGACCAAGGACCCGGCGGCGCTGTCGGCCGACTTCAAGCCGACCGCGAATTCGCCGCGGCGCATCACCAACGCCGCCGATCTCGCGCGCTATCTCGATTACTGCTCGGAGATGCTGTCGATCACAGGCAAGATCGCCGCGCTGTTCGCGCAATCCGTCGATGACGACGTCGTCATCGACGTCGTCAACGATATCGAGAATCTGAGCTCCAACCTATCGCGCAAGATCTGGCAGAAGATCACGCTGATCGAGGACCGCCGCTAGAGCGTTTCACCGTTTCACGGAAACGGCGAACCGCTCTATCTTCTTGTTTTGGAGCAATTCCGGACGGAAAACCGCTCACACTTTTCCTGGAATTGCTCTCAGACCGCCCCGGGCGCGAGCCCGGGCGGACCGCGCTTTTCCGCTTCCGCCTGACGCACCAGCGCGGTGACGCGTTCGTTGACCGGCGTCGGGATGCCGGTTTGCCTGGCCAGGCGAATCACGGCGCCCTGCAATTCCTCGATCTCGGTCGCACGGCCGCGCTTGAGATCGTCCCACATCGACGAGCGCGCCTGAGGGTCGATCGCCAGCATGCGGCGCGCCAGGAGGCTGAACAGCCAGTCGGGGAGCCGCAGCACTTTCGGCAGCAGCGCCGGCGGCAGGCCGGTGATGCGCGCCGGCGCGATGCCCGCGGCCTTCATCGCGGCGAGCGCCTCGTCGATCTCGGCGGCGAGGATGACGCGCCAGCTTCGGTCGGCCAATTGCCTTGCCAGCGGCAGGTCGGAGAGCGCCACCAGCGCATTGTTGAGGTTCATCAGCAATTTGCCCCACTGCACCGCCTTCATGTCGGCGCGCGCTTCGACGGCGAGCCCATCGACGTCGAGCAGATCGACGAGCCCGTCGACGCCGGCATCAATCATCACCTCGCCCTGGCTGGCGCGATGCACATGGAACGGCAGCTCGCCGTCCGCAGATTGGACGACGTTGAACATCACCATGCCGGTCAGCACCCGCCGTCCCGGGAGCGCGGCGCGCAGCCTGTCGGCATTGTCGACACCATTCTGCAGGCTGACCACCACGGCATCCGGGCGCCCATGGGCGCCGATCAGCCTGCCCATCTCCGCGGTCGCGCCGCTCTTGACCGTCACCAGGATGACATCCGCGTCTGGCAGCGCCGCCGCCGGATCGTCGGTGACGGCAGTCGCCTGCGCCGCGAGGCGGCGGTCGCGGCCATCGAGATCGCTGACGCGCAACCCGCTTTCGCGCAGCGCCTCGACGATGCGGCCACGACCGAGGAAAACCACTTCGCGTCCGGCGAGAGCCAGACAGCCGCCGACATAGCATCCAATACTGCCGGCGCCGGCTATCGCAATGACGCTTGTTTCACTGGCCATGCATTCGTCCTCGCTTGGCCCACGACTTGCTATGATGATGCATGTCGTTCTCCCAGAACCGCCGCACACTTCTGGGCGACATGCATTTATACGCCATGAAAACCATATTGTCGGCGGCATGACCGGCGATCATCTGCCACCGTGACACGACAGACGCTTTCGACTATCGCTTTGCCCATGACATTGCCGACCGATCCCGCCGCGAATCTTGCCGCCCTGATCCGCTGTCCTTCTGTGACGCCCGCCGAGGGCGGCGCGCTTGCCGCGCTGGAAGGCATGCTGACGCCCCTCGGCTTCTCGGTCGAACGCCCGGTCTTCTCGGAAGACGGCACGCCGGACATCGAAAACCTCTATGCGCGCCGCTCCGGCAACGGCCCGCATCTGATGTTTGCCGGCCATACCGACGTCGTGCCGGCGGGCGACGAGGCGGCCTGGACGCACCCGCCCTTCGCCGCCGAAATCGCCAATGGCGAGATGTATGGCCGGGGCGCCGTCGACATGAAGGGCGGCATCGCCTGCTTCGTCGCCGCGGTGGCGCGCCATGTCGAGAAA
>NZ_RZTO01000058.1:0-14011 GCF_003997225.1 Mesorhizobium sp. M2C.T.Ca.TU.002.02.1.1 | reverse complement strand
GAACTCGAGCAGCGGATCGAACACGCCGCGCCCGATCCGGCTGATGCCGATGGCGAGGCCGACCGGGACGCCGACAAGGATCGCCGCGATCAGCGCGGCGAACACGCGCCAAAGCGAGGCGAGGGTGTGCTGGAGCAGCGTCGCGTCGACGAATCCGTCGCGGGCGACGACGACGAACTTGGCCCAGACCGCGGCGGGCGAGGGCAGGAAGACCGGCGATACCAGCTGCAGCGAGGCCGCGACCGTCCAGGCGGCCAGCAGCACGAGGATGGTGATCGCGCTGACCAGTCGGGCCGAAACCGCTCGTCTCGGCTTTGGCCGCGGCCGCGACCATGGCACGGAGAAACCGTCTTTCTCGCCAGATTTCGCAGCCGGACGTTCGCTATAGGCGCCGACACTCATGCCGCCTCTCCTTCGAAGATCGCGTCGGTCAGCTCCGCGCGGGCCGCGGCGAAGGCGGGATCCGCCTTGATCGTGCGGATCGGCTCGCCGGCCGCGTAACGGCGGCCGAAATGTGTTTCGAATGTCCGCACCACATGGCCGGGCCCCGGCGCCAGCACGACGATACGGGTGGCGAGCACCAGCGCTTCCTCGATGCCGTGCGTCACCATCAGCACGCCGACACGGGCGGCGGCCCACAGATCGAGCAGCGTCGTCTGCATGCGCTCGCGCGTCAGCGCGTCGAGCGCGCCGAGCGGCTCGTCGAGCAGAAGGAATTCGGGTTCGGCGGCGAGCGCCCGCGCAAGGCCGACGCGCTGGCGCATGCCGCCGGAAAGCCCCCAGATGTGCTTGTCGCCGGCGTCTCCGAGCTTGACCAGCGACAGCAATCCGTCGGCGCGGCGCGCCCGCTTGTCGGCCGGCACGCCGCGCAGCCTGAGCGCGAAGGCGACGTTTTCCCGCGCCGTCAGCCAGGGGAACAAAGCATCGTTCTGGAACACCACGGCGCGGTCGGATCCGGGTCCGGTGATCGGCCGGCCGCCAACCGTGGCCAGGCCTCCTGCGGGCTCGACCAGGCCGGCGGCGACGTTGAGCAGCGAGGTCTTGCCGCAGCCAGACCGGCCGACCAGCACGACGAAATCGCCCTTGGCGATGTCGAGCGAAACGCGCTCGACCGCCGGCGCCGGCTGGCCGTCATAATGGACGCTGACCTTGTCGAGGATGAGATGCGTCATTCGGGCCTCTGCTGGATCAGGGTGTTGGATCCTGGGGCCTGCCCCGAAGCCGCGCCTCGTAAGCGGCTTCGGGACAGGCAAGCGCAAGGCCAAGGGAAGAAGGCGCCGCGCTTCCGAACAATCCCCGGAAAGGCGGTCATCCTTCCGGGAATTGCATGGAGAAAGCTCAGTTCGAGGCGAGCGCCTCGCTGGCGTATTTGGCCGTCACATATTTCGAATAGTCGGGCAGTACCGCGTCGACCTTGCCCTGCTCCTTGAGGAAGGCGGATGTCGCCGCGACGGCCTTGACGGTCTCGCCGCCCAGGAACTTGTCCGAGGCCTGCTCCTCGAGCGACGGGAAGACATAGCCCTTGAGCAGCTCCGGCACTTCTTCCAGCTTGGCGCCGGTGAGCTTGGCGATCTTGCCCGCTTCCGGCGAGGACACCGACCAGGCCTCCGGCTTGGCGAGGAACTGTGCATAGGCCTCGCCGGTCACCTTGACGAAGTCGCGCACGGCCTCGGGATGTTTTTCGGCAAAATCGGTGCGCACGATCCAGGCGTCGAAGGTCGGCGCGCCCCAGGCGGCCACCTGCGCGGAGTCCAGCACCACCTTGCCGGTGGTCTTGACCTGGCCGAGCGCCGGATCCCAGACATAGGCCGCGTCGATATCGCCGCGCGCGAAGGCGGCGGCGATCTCCGGCGGCCTCAGGTTGAGGATCTCGACCGACTTCGGGTCGACGCCTTCATGCTTCAGCGCCGCGAGCAGGCTGTAATGCGTGGTCGAGACGAACGGCACGGCGACTTTCTTGCCGGCGAGGTCGGAGACCTTCTCGATGCCGGCGCCGTTGCGGGCGACCAGCGCTTCCGACGGACCGATCAGGCCGACGACGAAGATGGTCTCAATCGGCAATTCGCGGCTGGCGGCCGCGGCCAGCGGGCTCGAACCGACATAGCCGATATCGACCGAGCCGGAGGCGATCGCGGCGATGACGTCGGCGCCCGAATCGAACTTGCGCCAGTCGATCGCCGCCTTGGTCGCCTTTTCATAGGCGCCGTCGGCCTGCGGCACTTTCGAGGGCTCGACCACCGTCTGGTAGCCGATGGTGATCTTGAGGTCCTCTGCGCTGGCCGGGCCGAGCAGGGCGGCCGCCGTAAGCGCCGCCGACGAGAAAAGCAGAACGCGTCGTGAAAGGATTGACATTGAAAGGCTCCATAACCCCGAAAAACTGGATTGCCTTTCTATCGTCCGTTAATTCTATCGGGTTTGTAGAGTTAAATCCTTCCAACGAAGACCGCTTTGTTGGAAAAGTGTCGCCGGGTACCGGCGGCGGAGGCGCAAAAGGACGGTCGCGGGTGCCCTGACGAGCGGCAACCTACGCTCTTCGTCATTCCAGGGCGGAGCAAGGAGCGAAGCGACGCGCGCAGACCCTGGAATCCATACCGTGACATAGAAGCGATACTGCGGTGCAAAGCTATCCGGCGTCGCGCGAGGCTCTCGTTCTGCACCGTGGTGCCTATCTTGGATGTAACGCATGGATTCCAGGGTCTACGCTCCGCTTCGCGTCGCTTCGCCCTGGAATGACGATGGAGACGGGCGTCGCTCCCGGGCCGAACGAAAATTCTCCGATCGGCCTATCCAGGCAAATCCATGCTTCAAAGGGCAGGTGAATTGAAAAGCCGGTTTCGTGCCCGGCTCGCTTAGTATAGTAATCTTATCAACATTGGGAGTGAGAGAACGATGCGCGACCTTCTGAAGACCGTTCCGGCGATCGTTCGTGGCTTGCGGCCGGGGCCGCCCGCGGCGCTGGCCGCGCGCTGACCGCTCCGTTACGTTTCGGCTCGCAATCATGGTTGGACGCGCCAATTCCATCATCATTGTCGGCGGCGGCGCCAGCGGCGTCGTGCTGGCCGCGCATCTGCTCAAATCACCCAATCCGGACCTGCGCGTCACGCTGATCGAGAAGCGGCCGCATTTCGGCCAGGGCATGGCCTATTCGACGCTGCTTTCGGCGCATGTGCTCAACGTCAACGCCTCCGGCATGAGCGCTTACGCCGACGATCCCACCCATTTCGCGCGCTGGGTGCTGGAGCGCGGCCTTGCCAAGCCGGACCAGGGGCCGTTCTACGCGCCGCGCAGCCTCTATGCCCGCTATCTGCAGGACGTGCTTGACGGCCTCGAGGAACGCGAGCGCGACACCGGGCGTCTCAGGCTGATCCGCGAGGAGAGCCTGTCGATCTCGCCGACGCCGGCCGGCGTCGAGGTGGCGCTTGCCAACGGCACCAGCGTCGTGGCGCATCTCGCCGTTCTGGCCACCGGCCATGACGAGCAGCCCGGCGCCTTCCAGGGCCATGCGATCCGCATGGGGACGGAGGCCGACACCGCGCTCGATCCCGAGGCCGCCGTCCTGCTGCTCGGCACGGGCTTGAGCATGGTCGACGCCTTCCTGTCGCTGGAACAGCGCGGCCATCGCGGCCCGATCGTCGCGGTGTCGCGGCGCGGCCTGCTGCCGTCGCCGCATCGCAAGGGCAATCCGATCAAGCTCGATATCGCCGATATTCCGCTCGGCACTGAGCTTTCCTATTTCGTCGGCTGGTTCCGCAACCTGATTCGCGAGACCCAGAAAGCCGGCGGCGACTGGCGCGACGTCGTCGACGGTTTGCGACCCTTCAACCAGACGATCTGGCAGAACTGGCCGTCCTCGGCCAAGCGCCGCTTCGTCGAGCATACCAAGGCCTGGTGGGACATCCACCGCCATCGCATGGCGCCGGAAGTCTACGCGCGCGTCACCGAAGCGGTCAGGTCGGGCCGCATCCGCCTCGTCGCCGGCAGGGTCGTGAATATCGCGGCGAACGGCAGCTTCGTCGTAAAAATCCAGCCGCGCGGCACGCAGGATATCGAGACCCTGGAGGTCGCCCGCCTCTATGACTGCATGGGCATTGCCCGCGACATTTCGAGGACGTCGAACGGCGTCGTGCGTTCGCTGATCGAGCGCGGCCTGGCGCGGCCCGATCCGCTGCGTCTCGGCCTCGACGTCACGGCGAAATGCGAGCTGATCGCCGCCGACGGCACGGTGTCGTCGAAGCTGCTCGCCGTCGGGCCGCTGACGCGCGGCACCTTCTTCGAGATCGACGCCATCCCGGATATACGCGTGCAAAGCGCGAAGCTGAGCAGGCAGCTGTTGGGGTAGGTTCGGCTTTGCTGCCCACCCCCTTTCTTGTCAGCCCTCTCCGCGAAATTCCATTCCTCCACTCGCCGCCGGATTGGCACGATCTATCTTCTTTCCGGATGAAAAGGGCTGGAAAAGACAGGGCGCGCGATGCGCGAAACCGGAATGGAGTCCCGCGGCTAGAGCATGATCCCAAAAGTGGGAACCGCTTTTGGAAAAGATCATGATCCAGCAAGGGGCGCGAGATTGCCAACACCCGCCTCGAATTGCTTCGATGGAGCACTCAAGATGAGCGAGCAGACAAAAGCAGCGCCCGGCGGCGCGGACACCAATCTGTCGAGACTTCGCCCGCCTTACGCCTCGGTGCTCGACCTGATCGGCCAGACGCCGGTCGTCGAGCTGACCAGGTTCGACACCGGCAAATGCCGGCTGTTCATCAAGCTCGAAAGCCAGAATCCCGGCGGCTCGATCAAGGACCGTATCGCCTTGTCAATGATTGCGGCGGCGGAGAAGGAGGGGCGGCTGAAGCGCGGCGGCACGATCGTCGAGGCCACCGCCGGCAACACCGGTCTCGGCCTCGCCCAGGTCGGCATCCCGAAAGGCTACCGCATCATCCTGGTCGTGCCCGACAAGATGTCGCGCGAGAAGATCCAGCATCTGCGCGCCTTGGGCGCCGAAGTGCGCATGACCCGCTCCGATGTCGGCAAGGGCCATCCCGAATATTACCAGGACATGGCCGAGAGGATCGCCGCCGAATTGCCCGGCGCCTTCTATGCCAACCAGTTCGCCAACCCCGCCAACCCGCTGGCGCATGAGACGACGACCGGCCCGGAAATCTTCTCGCAGCTCGAGGGCGATGTCGACGCGGTGGTGGTCGGCGTCGGCTCCGGCGGCACGCTCACCGGCCTCGGCCGCTTTTTCGCAAAGCATTCGCCCAAGACCGAGATGGTGCTTGCCGATCCGGTCGGCTCGGTGCTGGCGCCGCTGATCAAGACCGGCAAGATGGAGGAGGCCGGCAGCTGGACGGTCGAAGGCATCGGCGAGGATTTCGTGCCGCCCAATGCCGATCTCTCGCTGGTGAAGAAGGCTTATTCCATCACCGACAAGCAGAGCATGCTGGCGGTGCGCGATCTCTTGTCCAAGGAAGGTATCCTCGCCGGCTCGTCCTCGGGCACGCTGTTGTCGGCGGCGCTGCGCTATTGCCGCGAGCAGACGGTGCCCAAGCGCGTCGTCACCCTGGTCTGCGACAGCGGCAACAAATACCTGTCGAAGGTGTTTGACGACATCTGGCTGGCCGAGCAGGGCCTTGCCGACCAGGAGCAGCATGGCGATCTGCGCGACCTCGTCATGCGCTCGCCGCGCACCGGCGACATCGTCACCGTCGGCCCGGACGAGAGCCTGCTCAACGCCTATGGCCGCATGCGCCGCTCCGACGTTTCGCAGCTGCCGGTGCTGGACGATGGCAAGCTGATCGGCATCGTCGACGAGAGCGACATCCTGGCCAAGGTCGACGGCCCCTATGACGGCCGCTGGGACCGCTTCAACGGTCCGGTGCGCTCGGCCATGACCTCGAACCTGCACACGCTGCAGGCCAGCCAGACGCTCGACGCGCTCCTGCCTGTCTTCGACCGCAACGAGGTCGCCATCGTCTTCGATGGCGAGGAATTCGTCGGCCTGATAACCCGTATCGACCTGATCAACCATTTGAGGCGCCGCGCAAAATGACTTCGCCAAAACCAGCATTGGGCAAGAACCGCCTGGCCTTTTCCACCCGCGCCATCCATGGCGGCCAGAGCCACGACCCGCTGACCGGCGCGGTGATGGTGCCGATCTACGCCACCTCCACCTACGGCCAGCAGTCGCCCGGCGTGCACAAGGGTTTTGAATATGCCCGCAGCCAGAACCCGACGCGCTTCGCCTTCGAGCGCGCCGTGGCCGACCTCGAAAGCGGATCGGCCGCCTTCGCCTTCGCCTCCGGCCTGGCGGCGATCGGCACGGTCCTGGAACTGCTCGACGCCGGCGCCCATATCGTCGCCACCGATGACATCTATGGCGGTTCGTTCCGCTTGATGGAGCGCGTGCGCAAGCGCTCCGCCGGCCTTGAGGTGAGCTTTGCCGACTTCACGGACCTTGCCGCGGTCGAGGCGGCGATCCGGCCCGAAACGAAACTGCTCTGGGTCGAGACGCCGACCAACCCGCTGCTGCGCGTCGTCGATCTCGAAGCGGTCGCGGCCTTGGCCAGGCGCAAGGGCCTGCTCACCGTCGCCGACAACACCTTCTGCAGCCCCTACATCCAGCGGCCGCTGGAGCTCGGCATCGACATCGTCGTCCATTCGGTGACGAAATATTTGAACGGCCATTCCGACATGGTCGGCGGCGTCGCGGTCGTCGGCGACAACAAGGATCTCGCCGCCCAATTGAAATTCCTGCAGAACGCCATCGGCGGCATTTCCGGCCCGTTCGACAGCTTTCTCGCCCTGCGCGGCATAAAAACCCTGGCGCTGAGGATGGAGCGCCATTCGGCCAACGGCTTGAAAATAGCGCAATGGCTGGAGACGCGAAAGGATGTCCGCCGCGTCATCTATCCCGGCCTCGCCAGCCACCCGCAGCATTCCATCGCCGTCCAGCAGATGCACGCCTTCGGCGGCATGATCTCGGTCGACCTCGACCGCGACCTGGCTGGCACGAAGCGCTTCCTCGAACGCACCCAGCTCTTCACTTTGGCCGAAAGCCTGGGCGGCGTCGAAAGCCTGATCGAGCATCCCGCGCTGATGACGCACGGCTCGATCCCGGCGGAAAAACGCGCCGCCATCGGCATCACGGATTCGCTGGTGCGGCTGTCCTGTGGGATCGAGGATGGCGATGATCTGATCGCGGATCTGGAACAGGCGCTGGCGCACTAGTTCCTCAACACAGTGATTTTGAAAGATTGCAGGCTTGTCGGGCAAGGCTATCAACATCGTTTGGGATAAGTCAGCGCAAACGCTCGCGATGAGCTGAAGGCTCCCGAACCTCGTCATTCCAGGGCGGAGCAAGGAGCGAAGCGACGCGCGCAGACCCTGGAATCCATGCCGTTAACTGGACCGAAGTGTGCAACGGAGCAGAATTCTGCACCGTGGCGGCGCTTCCAAGTCACGGCATGGATCCTCGGGTCTGCGCACGTCGCTTCGCTCCTTGCTCCGCCCGTGGATGACGACCGCGATAGGCGTCTCAGCTAATCGCCAAGGTCGGGGTCCGCAACGCGCACTAACCAACCGGTCAAAACTTCTGCGTTGAGGAACTGGAGCAATTCCAGGAAAAATGTGAGCCGCCTTCGCCGTAGCTTTCCGCCCGGGAACTGCGACAAACAAAGAGATAGAGCGCTTCGCCGTTTCCATGTTTCCATGAAACGGTGAAACGCTTTAAGCGCAACTGAGTGCACTTTGCGATTTCAGAACGTATCATAGAAGCGCCCGCCGATTGGCCGGCGGCGCCGGGATGAGGGTGGATGACACGAGGACGTAGCAGTGGCGAAAAATCGGCGGCTACGCGTGCCGTTCGCGCCGCCGACAGTGTCGAGCGGGTCTATGCCCGGATCAAGGACTTCGCCATCGACTACCGATTCCGGCCCGGCGAAAGGATCAACGAGGTCGAGCTCGCCGCCGAGCTGGCGGTCAGCCGCACGCCGGTTCGCGCCGCCCTCAACAGGCTGCAGCGGGACGGTTTTGTCACCGCGGTGCCAAACAAGGGTTTTTTCGCTCGCGAACTGACGCCGGAAGCGGTGCGCGATCTCTATGAACTTCGCGCGGCGATCGAGCGGGCCGCCTTCGTGCTTGCCTGTGAACGGGCGACCGACGCCGAGATCGAAGCGGCGGCCGAGGCCTGGACGAGGCACAGCAACCTGAAGGATGAAGGCTCATGGGCGAAGATCGCCGTCGCCGACGAAAGCTTCCATAGGGCGCTGACAAAACTGTCGAAGAATGCGCAGATGATCGGCGCGCTGGAAGGCCTTTGCGCGCGCATCCGCTTCTTCAGACGTATCGATCTGGAGTCCGCGCCGCGACGCGACCGCACCTATCACGAGCATGACGCGATCATCGACGCCTTGCGCCGCCGCGATGCCGCCGATGGAGCAAGTCTTCTCGAAAGACACATCACGCTGAGCTCCGCGCACGCCATCGAGGTGGCCGCCCGCGGCCTGGCACGGCTTTTTCCGGGCACCGCCGCGTAGAGGGACCTTCGCCCAAAGCCTCCTTGCGTGATCCTTAGCGTCCCGAGGAAGGGCTGCCCCGCCGGCTTCCCCAAAGATCCGCCAATCGCAGGCTGCCCCTTGCGGATCGCGAATTCCATTCTAAAGTGTACTCACTTTGCGATCTCTGGAGGCGCCATGCGCGTGATCGTGTTGGGTGGCGGCGTGGTCGGCGTCACCACGGCCTATCAGCTGCAGAAGGACGGGCACGAGGTTGTCATCCTCGAGCGCCAGCAACAGGTCGCTGCCGAGACCAGCTGGGGCAATGCCGGCATGATCGCGCCGGGGCATTCCTTCGTCTGGTCCTCGCCCAGGGCGCCGATGATCCTGTTGAAATCGCTGGTGCTGAAAGACCAGGCGCTGCGCTTCAAACTCTCGGCCGATCCGAGGCTCTACAGCTGGTCGTGGCTGTTCCTGATGGAATGCACGGCCGAGAAGGCGAGGCGCAACACGCTGCTCAAGCATCGTCTCGCCGTCTACTCGCAATCGGTCCTGCAAGAGGTCGTCGCCGACGAGGCGATCGAATACGACCGCAACGATCGCGGCATCCTCTATTTCTATCGCAGCCAGCAGGCGCTCGACAAAGGCGTCGAGCATATGCGGCTGCTCGAATCCGACGGCCAGCTGATCAAGGTGCTCGACCGCGACGCCATCGTCGCGCTCGACCCGTCACTGGCTTCGGCAAAAGAAAAAATCGCTGGCGGCATCCATTGCCCGACCGACGAGACCGGCGACCCGGCGAGATTCACCCGCGCGCTCGCCGCCAAGGTTGTCGAGCGCGGCGGCGAGATCCGCACCGGCACGACCATTATCCGTATCGAGACGTCGGGCGACGGCGTCGCCCAGGTGCTGACCGACAAGGGCGCGGTCAAGGGCGACGCCTATGTGCTGGCGCTGGGCTCCTACAGCCCGCTGATCGCCAAGACGGTCGGCATCAGCCTGCCGATCTACCCGATCAAGGGCTATTCGCTGACCATTCCTGTCGGCAACCGCCCGGCGCCGCCGACAGTTGCTTCGGTCGATGAGCACAATCTGGTCGCCATCTCGCGCTTCGGCGACCGTGTCCGCGTCACCGCTACGGCGGAGTTCGCCGGCTACGACACCAGCCACAAGCCGGCCGATTTTGCCTTCATGAAGGGCGTGACCGAGGAGCTCTATCCCGAAGGCGCCGATTATGACCGCGCCGAGATGTGGGCGGGTCTGCGGCCCATGACGCCCAACAATCTCCCCGAGTTCGGCCAGCGGCGTTTGCGCAATCTCTACCTCAACACCGGGCACGGCCATATCGGCTGGACCATGTCGCATGGTTCCGCCCGCATCACCGCCGACCTCATCGCCGGCCGCAAGCCGGCGATCTCGATGGACGGTCTTTTGAACTGAGAGCAGGATCCCCGAGGGGATCGACCAGGAAAGGGAATGCCATGTCTGTCAGCGCGGCTGCTACCCGCCCTCAATCTTCGGGACCGGTTGATTTGGGCGTGCTGCCATCCGAGATCGATGGCGGCCTTGCCTCGCGCGCGGCGATCGGGCTTGCCATCCTTGCCACCGACCAGACGCTGGAGCATGAATTCCGCGCGCTGGTGCGCATTCCAGGCGTCGCCTTCTACGAGGCGCGTCTGTTCAACGACAACGACATCACGCCGGAAACGCTGCGCGCCATGGGGCCGCGCATCGCGCCCACCGTCGATCTTATCCTGCCCTCGATCCCGCTCGACGTCGTCGGTTTCGGCTGCACCTCGGCCACCATGACGCTCGGCGAGGACGCCGTCTTCGCGGAAATCAGGAAGGCGCGGCCGGGCGTCGCCTGCACCACGCCGGTCACCGGCGCCCTGGCCGCCTTCAAGGCATTGGGCGCCAAAGGCATCGGCCTGCTCACGCCCTATGCGCCGGAGATCAACCAGGGCCTGGTCCGCTATTTTAGCGGCCGTGGCCTCGACATCGCCGCCGTCGCCACCTTCGATCGGCGCGACGACCGCGAGGCGGCCCGCATCTCGCTCGCTTCGATCGAGGCGGCGGCGGAGCGCATGGCGCAAGTGCCAGGCGTGGAAGCGATCTTCATCTCCTGCACCAGCCTGCGCGTTGCCGAAGCGGTAGCGGAGCTGGAGCGGCGCATCGGCATTCCCGTCACCTCCTCCAACCACGCCATGGCCTGGCACTGCCTGCGCCTCGCCGGCATCGACGACGTCGTGCCGGCGGGCGGCCGGTTGTTCGCGCTGCCCGCCGGTTGATCGGCGGGGCGGACCTTCGGGCGATAGGAAGCGGGTAATCGCATAGGGCGCTCCCCTCTCCGTCTCGGCTTCGCCGAGCCACCTCTCCCCGCCTTTGGCGGGGCGAGGAACCCAGGCCTGCGGAGGTCGCGGCCTCAACGATTAGCGTTTCCTCGCCCCCACAAAGTGGGGGAGAGGTGGCCGCGTAGCGGTCGGAGCGGGGGCAGCGCCGCCCTGTGCCATTACCGCAGATCGTCGCCCGTTAACCGAATCGGAAGGAGATGTTTAACGCTTCGTCTCTATGTCCCCTCGCCGGGAGGCACCACAGAGCGAAGCATGATGAACGACGAAAAGCGAAACGAATGGCGTGCCATCTTCTACGTGCAGGCGCGCGTCGCCATCCTGTTTGTGCCGGTCGTGCTCAGCCTCCTCCTCATCGGCATCTTCGCCGGCAATGAGCGCAAGTCCGTGCCCGACGCCGTCGATCCGACCGTGACGAGCTCGGTGAAATAGCCGGACGGCTGATAGGCGACCTCATCTGATAGGCGCTTTCAAAAGCGGGGTCGTGCGCACATCAGAGCCGACGCTGGACCCGCATCGTCGAATCGTTAAGCTGTGCTGGATGATCGCCGACTGGCTCCGCACGGACTATCACACGCTGTTTCGACTGAACCGTGACGGACGGATTGCCGGCGAGAACGATCCTGATTGCTCACCGGGGCCTCGACTATGGTTGGCAGGCTGCGCATCCGGCAACGTCTTCGGGGTGCACGCCGATCTGCCTGATGAGCTGGCGGGCGAGCTCGTAGGACTTCTCGCCGCCGAGCCGCCCTTCACGCATCCCGCGACGCCAAGACATCTTGAACGCTACCTGGCGCTCCTCGGTGGCGGCAACCATGCGCGGCACAATTTTGGTTTGATCTACCACCTGCCGCACGGGCACCCGTATCCCAGCGGGGTGCGGCTTGTCGGCAGCGATTCCGAAAGTGGCCAGGCTCTGATCGGGTCCTGGAAGGCGGAGGAAGTACCGGAAGGCTTGTTCGAACTCGGCTTCCGTGAGGTATCGGACTTTTGGGCGCCGTGGTGCGCGGCTCTCGTCGACGGGGAGGTCGCTTCCATCGCCTTTGCGGCTCGGTTGGCGGACGCCGGCGCCGAACTCGGGCTGGTGACGGTGAAAGCCTTCAGGGGGCGGGGCCTTGCCGCCAGCGCGACCGCCGGATGGTCCCGGTTGCCGGAGCTCCGTTCCCGCACGCTGTTCTACAGCACGGACCGAGGCAATTTCGGATCGCAACGCGTTGCGTTGCGCCTCGGTCTCCCGCTTCGGGGAGCCAGCTTACGGATCAGCGAAGACAACCAGGGGGAAGGCGCATAGCCAATCGATCGCCAGAAAGGTCGGCGAACACAATGAATCGAGAAGGCTTATCTTATTGATCCCGTTGGCAGTCGGGATGAGATGGTGCCCAGAAGAGGACTCGAACCTCCACTCCTTGCGGAACACGGACCTGAACCGTGCGCGTCTACCAATTCCGCCATCTGGGCTGGTGGGCGCTCATGTAAGCGGGCAAACGATATGTGTCAACGCGCTTTTTTCACTGCCCCTCATCCGCCGGCCGACACCTTCTCCCCGTGAACGGGCTACGCGACGCGCATATCTTCTGTAACTGGCGTGACCGATCGGGCCGAGGCTTGATTGCCACGTGGTTCCCCCAATCCGTCGCTGCTTCGCAGCGCCACCTTTCCCCCTCCGGAGGGAAAGGAAGGGAGCCTTGCTGGACGAGCGTTGACGGCAAAAGGTCGGCACGCCTTTCCTCTCCCCCGTCGATCGGGGGAGAGGTGGCTCGGCGAAGCCGAGACGGAGTGGGGGTCGACCAGCGCTGCGTTGGCCGATGCATGCGCCAAGCTGCCGTCCACGCTATCGCTAAAAAAGACCAGCCGACTGGAAAGGAAGCTCACCCCTCCAACACCTCTTTCGACGCCACTGTCGAATCGGCGTTGAGCTTGTAGACGATCGGCACGCCGGTGCCGAGCTCGAGCTTGACGATCTCCTCGCCGCTCTTGCCGTCCAGCGCCATGATCAGCGCGCGCAGCGAATTGCCGTGCGCGGCGACCAGCACCGTCTCGCCGCGCAGCACATGCGGCTGCACCTCGTGCAGGTAGTAGGGCCACACGCGCGCGCCGGTGTCCTTCAGGCTTTCGCCGCCGGGCGGCGCGATGTCGTAGGAGCGGCGCCAGATATGCACCTGCTCCTCGCCCCATTTCTTGCGCGCGTCGTCCTTGTTGAGGCCGGAGAGGTCGCCATAGTCGCGCTCGTTGAGCGCCTGGTCGCGGATGGTCTTGAGATCGCTCTGGCCGACGACGTCGAGGATCAGCTGGCAGGTCTTCTGCGCCCGCTGCAGCGCCGAGGTGTAGGCGATGTCGAATTTCAGGCCGCGCGCCTTGAGCTTTTCGCCGGCCGCGAGCGCTTCCGCCGTGCCCTGCTCGGTCAGCCCGACGTCGCGCCAGCCGGTGAACAGGTTCTTCAGGTTCCATTCGCTCTGGCCGTGGCGCACGAGCACGAGAGTTCCCGACATGTCAGCTCCTTTGGGGTTTGGGCAATTCCAACGATTTCAGTCCGGAACTGCGTAAGAACGAAATGCTTCAGGCTTGTGTCAGGAGAGTCCGAGCACATCCCGCATGGAATAAAGGCCCGGTTTCTTGCCGCGTGCCCAGAGCGCCGCCTTCACCGCGCCGCGCGCGAAGATCGCCCGGTCCTCGGCATGATGGGACAGCGTGATGCGCTCGCCGGTGCCGGCAAGGATCACGCTGTGGTCACCGACGACGGAGCCGCCGCGCAGCGTGGCGAAGCCGATGAAGCCGGCCTTGCGCACGCCGGTATGGCCGTCGCGCACCTTGACGCTGTTGTCGGCAAGATCGATGCCGCGCCCCTTGGCCGCCGCCTCGCCGAGCAGCAGCGCCGTGCCGGACGGCGCGTCGACCTTGTGGCGGTGATGCATTTCCAGGATCTCGATGTCGAAATCCTCCGGGTCGAGCGCTTTCGCCGCCTGCTCGACCAGCACCGCCAAGAGGTTGACGCCGAGGCTCATATTGCCGGATTTGACGATCGTGGCATGGCGCGCGGCGGCGGCGATCTTCGCATCGTCCTCGGTCGAGCAGCCGGTGGTGCCGATGACATGGACGATGCGCGCCTGCGCGGCATAGCCGGCGAATTCGACGCTTGCCGCCGGCGCGGTGAAATCGAGCATGCCATCGGCCTTGGCG
>NZ_RZTO01000589.1:0-3977 GCF_003997225.1 Mesorhizobium sp. M2C.T.Ca.TU.002.02.1.1 | reverse complement strand
ATCTGGGACCGCATGTTCGGGACCTTCGTCGAGGAGTTGGAGGAAGACCGGCCGCGCTACGGGATCGTCAAGAACATCGGCACCTTCAACCCGCTTAAGGTGGCGTTCCACGAATGGATCGGCATGTTCAAGGACGCACTGATGCCGGGGCTGACGCTCCGCCAGCGGCTGAATTACCTCATCCAGCCGCCGGGCTGGAGCCATGACGGTTCAAGAGACACGTCGGAGACGCTGAAAGCGGCCTATGTGCGTAGGAATCCGGGAGAGGCAGGAAAGCCGGGATTGCCCGGGGCGAGGGCGGCGGCGGAGTGATTCAGGACTGCTCGCCGCCGCGTATCATCGCTTCGTAGTCGCGACCGCCGTAGAAGACATTGACGATGAATACGGCATCGCCTTCCACGACATAGGCGATGACGGCGGAATGCTCGAACGGAACAGTCCTTAGTCCCGGCATGATGTCGTCGCGGGAACGGCCACCGCGAGGGGCATTGCCGATGCTGCGGCAGCGCTCCTCTATCCGATCTACGAAGCCATTGGCGATGTTTTCGCTTCCGCTGTTCTCCAGGATATAGGCGGCAATGGCTTCGAGGTCGGCTATGGCCGCTTCGCTAAGAACGACGGCGAGACGCTGGATCATCATTGTCTCGCGCCAGTTGCGAAATTCGGCTCTTTACCCTGTGGATCGCCTCGTCGAGTGGAACCGCGGGCCTCTTATCCTCAAGCGACGCCTTCACCCGCGCTCTGATCGCGGCCATGCGTTCCGCATGCTCTTCCTCTTCGCGCTGAAAAGCTCGCAGCGCGGCGCGGATGACTTCGCTTGCCGAGCCGTAGGAGCCGTCATCGACCTTTTCGCGGATCATGCGCGCCATGGCTGGCGTGACGGTGACGGACAATTTCTCGGCAGATTCCATGGCAGGTCTCCATGCATATAAAGTGGGATATTATCCCACTTTATATGGGTCGTCCAACCGCAGCCTAAAAGCCTACTCCGCCGCCTCGGCCTGCGCCGGCAGCCCCAGCCACCCTCGGCAATCGGCCAGCGCGCGCGATGTGATCGCGTGCCTTTTCGCGATCGTCTTGTCCTTGCCGCGCAGGCGCTTGCCCTCGGTCTTCGGCGCTTCCACCGGCGGGAACAGGCCGAAATTGACGTTCATCGGCTGGAAGGAGCGTTTGCCCGGCTCGTCGTCCGAGACGATGTGGCCGCCGGTGATGTGGTTCAGCAATGCCCCAAAGGCAGTGGTCGAGGGCGGCAGCGACGGTGCCTGGCCGAGCCGTTCGGCGGCGGCAAAGCGGCCGGCGAGCAGGCCTATTGCCGCGCTTTCGACATAGCCTTCGCAGCCGGTGATCTGGCCGGCGAAGCGCAGGCCGGGCCGCGACTTCAGCTGCAGTGAGGGGTCGAGCAGCGTCGGCGAGTTGATGTAGGTGTTGCGGTGCAGGCCGCCGAGCCGTGCGAAGTCCGCGTTTTCGAGCCCCGGAATGGTGCGGAAGATGCGCACCTGCTCGGCATGCTTCAGCTTGGTCTGGAAGCCGACCATGTTGTAGAGCGTGCCCAGCGCATTGTCCTGGCGAAGCTGCACCACCGCATAGGCCTTGACCGACGGATTGTGGACGTTGGTCAGCCCCATCGGCTTCATCGGCCCGTAGCGCAGCGTCTCGACGCCGCGCTCGGCCATCACCTCGATCGGCAGGCAGCCATCGAAATAGGGCGTGCCTTCCCACTGTTTAAACTCGGTCTTTTGGCCCTCCAGCAGCGCTGCCACGAAGGCGAAATACTGGTCTTTGTCCATCGGGCAGTTGATGTAGTCCTTGCCGGTGCCGCCGGGGCCGACCTTGTCGTAGCGCGATTGAAACCATGAAGTGTTCATGTCGATCGTGTCGAAATGCACGATCGGCGCGATCGCGTCGAAGAAGGCCAGCGCATCGGCGCCGGTGGCCTCGGCGATCGACTGCGCCAGCGAAGGCGCCGTCAGCGGGCCGGTGGCGATGATCGCCTGGTCCCAATCCCGCGGCGGCAGTCCGGGCACTTCCTCGCGCTGGATGGTTATCAGCGGATGCGCTTCGATCTTTGCGGTGACCGCGTCGGAAAAGCCGTCACGGTCGACCGCCAGCGCGCCGCCGGCCGGTACCTGGTTGGCGTCGCCGGCGCTCATGATCAGCGAGCCGGCAAGGCGCATTTCGGCATGCAGCAGGCCGACGGCGTTGTTTTCGGCGTCGTCGGAGCGGAAGGAGTTCGAGCAGACCAGCTCCGCCAGGCCGTCGGTCTTATGCGCGTCGGTGCCGCGCACAGGACGCATTTCATGCAGCACGACCGGAACGCCGGCTTGCGCGATCTGCCATGCGGCTTCGGAGCCGGCGAGGCCGCCGCCGATGACGTGTACGGGATTTTTGCTCATGGGATTGGACTAAAGATATGCGATCAAAATGACAACAACCAGAATCATACCTCGGGACGTGCCGCGTAGGCTGTTAGCAGTCGTCGACCGCGAGTGCCAATTTAGTTGTAGATAGCCTGCGAATCACTCATTCTTCTGATTCCACCGGAGATGCAGAAAATGAGCCAACTTGCAATTGTTGAGTTCAATTCTCTTATTTCATCGCTTGTTGACGGTAGAAGCACTAAGGAACTCGTGAAAGAAGTCCGCCGATCTTACACGCCCAAGGTCGAGGCACTTGCTTCCTACTTGATAGATCACGGTATCGCTAGTGTCGTTAGAACTCAAAGGAAGAAGAGGGCTAGCGTTATGACGGCCGAAGCTGGCGACTTGTTTGCTGGTTTCAACATCCCTGCTACGACACTGCGGTCTAAGCTCGATTCAAACGGCGTCAGAAGTAGCGCCAGGTCTGAGAAGATGACCAAGTTAGAGATCGCCCACAAGGTTTCTGAGCTCGAGAAAATGCCGCGTCGCCAGAGAAAGTTACTCGAGGAGTATAGGAAGCTCTACGCTGCCATAGATGACTTTTGCGCGGATGGCGAAACGGTTGAGACCGGCTTAAAGCGCTCTAAGGGGATATAGTTTCTCGCTAAAGCCGCTTGGCACCGCTTACCAGTCTGCCTACGCCAAAAACAACAACACCCGCCGGGGGAGGAGGTCCGGCGGGTGTCGTTTTGGGGGTCGATCCTCGGGAGGAGGTGAAGATCGACCGTATTCGCCATCGCCGGGGAGGAGGTCGGCTTTGACGAAATCTCTTTCGCCTTCAAGGGCGAAAATCCTTTTCGCCTTTTTAGAAGGGCGAAACCTTCGAAGACGAACTTCGTTCGGAAGACGAACTTCGTTCGCTTCTGAACAACGCCCGCCGGGGGAGGAGGTCCGGCGGGCGCCGTTTCGGTGGTCAACCCTTGGGAGGAGGTAAGGGCTGGCCGTATCCGTCAGGGTCGGGGAGGAGGTCGACCCTGGCGAAATTCCTTACTTAGATCGCCTTGCGGGCAACCATCTTGATCTCATCGCGAACGATGCCGAGATCATGGAGCTGGCGGTTCGAAAGCCGACCCAACTCAGCAACGGTGTCGCGGTAGACGCGCCAGTTACGATAGCTGCGGATCAGGTTCATTGTCGTCTTGCTCTCTTTAAAACTGGTTCGGACCATTTGCGGTCCGAAGCGGATTAGACCGCCTTGCGGGCGACGTAGTGGATGTCGCTGCGGCTGATGCCGAGGTCGGTCAGTTCACGGTTCGACAGGCGGCTCAGCTCGGAAACGGTTTCCCGGTAGCGGCGCCAGTTGCGGTAGTTGCGGATCAGGTTCATGGTAGTTCTCGTTTCGTCTTTGGTTCGGATCATTCCGTTTGTGTACGAACGGAAAATAGGTGGGATCGTATCGGTTTAAAAGTGCCGTTGGCGCATGGCAGCAATGCAAATTGTGCAATGCAACATTAACGGCCATTCACGCCTGCGTCACAAAGAAGGCCGAATCGGAAAATGCCGCTGCGTCAACGGTTTGGCTGTTCCGGCTAAGGACATGACCTGGCTCCGGGGGAAAGC
>NZ_RZTO01000588.1:0-3978 GCF_003997225.1 Mesorhizobium sp. M2C.T.Ca.TU.002.02.1.1 | reverse complement strand
CCTCGGTTCCGGCTTTCGAGGCCGGCGCCGTGGCCAAGGCGCTTGCGCCGGTTCTTGAAGGGTCGGCCGTGCTGCCTGTGCTGAACGGAGTCTCACAGACGAAGCTGCCGGAGATCGACGGCGTCACCGTGCAGCGCCTGTCGGAGAAGCTGACCGACGGCAGCGTCGCGCCCGGGCTTGATCCCTATGGCGACGACGACGCGATCGGCGCTTTGAACACCGCCTTCGTCGCCGACGGCTATTTCGTCGACATCGCCGACGGCGCCGTGCTGGAAAAGCCCGTCGAATTGCAGAACCTGCAGGCCGGCGGCCAGTCGCATGTGCGCCTCCTGGCGCGTGTCGGCGCCGGCGCCAAGGCGATCGTCGTCGAGCGCCAGGCGGGCGAGGGTAGCGAGGGCGATGAGGCGCTCGTCTCTTCGGTCAGCCAGCTCGTGGTCGGCGATGGTGCGGAAGTGACCTGGCTGATCGTGCAGGAGCAGCCGGACACGGCAACGCATCTCGCTCAGTTCAAGGCGCATATCGGCAAGGATGCCAAGCTGACGCTGTTCGTGATGAATGCCGGCGGCAAGCTGGTGCGCCAGGAGGTCGTCGTCAGGACCACGGGCGAGGGCGCCGATTTCAAATTGCGCGGCATCAACCTTCTGGCCGGCGACACGCATACCGACACCACCATGGTGCTCGACCATGCCGTGCCGCACACGACCTCAACGGAAGTGATCCGCAATGTCGTGACCGGCAAGGCGCGCGGCGTGTTCCAGGGCCGCATCAACGTGCATCAATACGCGCAGAAGACCAACGCCAAGATGGCCTGCAACACGCTGCTCCTGTCGGACGACGGCGAGTTCTCGACCAAGCCGGAGCTGGAAATCTTCGCCGACGACGTCGTCTGCGGCCATGGCGCGACCGTCACCGAGATCGACCACAACCATCTGTTCTACCTGATGGCGCGCGGCATCGACGAGAAGTCGGCGCGAGGCCTTCTGGTGAAGGCGTTCGTCGCCGAAGTGATCGAGGAACTGGACGACGAGGCGCTGGTCGAAGCGCTCGAAGAGCGGCTCGACGGCTGGTTTTCGACGCACGGCTAGCGCGCTTCCCTTCTCCCCTTGTGGGAGAAGGTGGATTGGCGCGGAGCGCCAAGACGGATGAGGGGTGTTGGAAGGATCGCGGCCTTGGCCGGCAAGGACTTGGAAATGGACCAGAAGATCGAAACCGCTCCCTATGACGTCGAGGCGATCCGCCGCGACTTCCCGATCCTGTCGCGCCAGGTCTACGGCAAGCCGCTGGTCTATCTCGACAATGGCGCCTCGGCGCAGAAGCCGCAGGTGGTGCTCGACACGATCCAGCACGCCTATTCCCAGGAATACGCCAACGTCCATCGCGGCCTGCATTTCCTGTCGAACGCAGCGACCGACGCCTATGAGAATGCGCGCAAGTCGGTGCAGCGGTTTCTCAACGCGCCGAGCACGGACACAATAGTCTTCACCTCGAACACGACGTCGGCGATCAACACGGTCGCCTATGGCTGGGGCATGCCGCGGATCGGCGAGGGCGACGAGATCGTGCTCTCGATCATGGAGCACCATTCCAACATCGTGCCGTGGCATTTCATCCGTGAGCGGCAGGGCGCCAAGCTTGTCTGGGTGCCGGTCGACGATCTCGGCGCCTTCCATATCGAGGAATTCGAAAAGCGCCTGACCGACCGCACCAAGCTGGTCGCCATCACGCAGATGTCCAATGCGCTGGGAACGGTGACGCCGATCAAGGAGATCGTGCGCATAGCGCATTCGCGTGGAATTCCCGTGCTCGTCGACGGCAGCCAGAGCGCGGTGCACATGCCTATCGACGTGCAGGATCTCGGCTGCGATTTCTTCGTCTTCACCGGCCACAAAGTCTACGGCCCGTCAGGCATCGGCGTGCTCTACGGCAAGAAGGACAGGCTGGAAGAGATGCGCCCCTTCATGGGCGGCGGCGAGATGATCGAGGAGGTGACGGAAGACATCGTCACCTACAACGAGCCGCCGCACCGTTTCGAGGCCGGCACGCCGCCGATCGTGCAGGCGATCGGCCTGGGCGCTGCGCTCGATTACATGGAAAAGGTCGGCCGCGAGCGCATCGCGGCACACGAGGCGGATCTGAAGGCCTACGCGCATGAGCGGCTGCGTGCGATCAACTCGCTGCGCATCTTCGGTGACGCGCCCGGCAAGGGCGCCATCATCTCGTTCGAATTGCAGGGCATCCACGCGCATGACGTGTCGATGGTGATCGACCGGCAGGGCGTCGCTGTCCGTGCCGGCACGCATTGCGCCCAGCCGCTGTTGAAACGCTTCGGCGTCACCTCCACATGCAGGGCATCGTTCGGCATGTATAATACCAGGGCCGAAGTGGACGCTTTGGCCGAGGCGCTGGAAAAGGCGCGAAAGTTCTTCGGGTGATGATCATGGACGATGTGAGCGCGACCGCAGAGACTGTTCCGGAAACGGCCGGCAACGGCATCGTCTCGGCCTCGGCGATCCCCGCCGACGAGCTGGCGCGGCTGACCGACGACATCGTGTCGGCGCTGAAGACGGTCTACGACCCGGAAATCCCGGCCGACATCTATGAGCTCGGCCTCGTCTACAAGATCGACATCGAGGACGACCGGTCTGTCAAGATCGACATGACGCTGACCGCGCCGGGCTGCCCGGTGGCCGGCGAAATGCCCGGATGGGTCGAGAACGCCGTGGGCGCCGTCGAAGGCGTGTCCGGCGTCGAGGTCTCAATGGTGTTCGACCCGCCTTGGACGCCCGACCGGATGTCGGAAGAGGCGCAGGTCGCGGTGGGGTGGTACTAGGCAGGCACAGGCTGGCGCCCTTGCGCCGGTGGTAAAACTTCACCATTTTAGGTGAGAATCATTCGGCAGGCCTTGAACCTGCAGGGAATGGAGAAGGAAGAATATGGGACGCTTCGCCGTCATCACGATGACCGACAAGGCCGCCGACCGCGTGCGCGAGATCGTGGCCGCGCGCGACAACGCGCATGGCATCCGCCTCGGCATCAAGAAGGGCGGCTGTGCCGGCATGGAATACACCATCGACCTGGTGACCGAGCCGAATCCCAAGGACGACCATATCGAGCGTGACGGCGCGCATGTCTATGTCGCGCCGGAAGCGGCGCTCTTCCTGTTCGGCACCGAGATGGATTTCGAGCAGACGACGCTGCGCACCGGCTTCACCTTCAAGAACCCGAACCAGAGCTCGGCCTGCGGCTGCGGCGAATCCGTCGAATTGAAGCCGGCGGACTTGAAGGCGCTGGCTGAAGCGCGGGCCTCCTGAGCTCTTCCTTCGCCCCGTTTACGGGGAGAAGGTGGCCCGAAGGGCCGGATGAGGGGTAATTTCACCCTGTTCGACGCTGGCGCTGCCCCTCATCTGGCTGCCGCCATCTCCTGCCCGTAGAACGGGGAGAAGAAAGCTAATCGACCCACATGCCTGTGCGCTTGTGCCAGTCGGCGATCGATTCCTCCGGATAGATGTCGAATACCTTATCGTTCTTGCCGACCACGGGCTCGACCCAGTTCGCCTTGTATTTCAGCATCAGATGCACCTTTTCCGGCGGTTTCGGCAGGTCGGTGTCGATCGCCGAGGCGAAAGGATGCACAAGCTCCGGCCAGGTCGGGTCGTAGAGCCAGAGCGCCGAGCCGCATTTGCGGCAGAAATTGCGCTCGCCGGTCGAGACCTCGCAATGCGGGTGCTCATCATCCTCGATCTCGGCGCGGTAGACGCCGAGGCTGCGCTTGCCCCTGATGTTCATCGTCTCGTAGTCGGCGCCGAGATTGATGGCGAAACCGCCGCCGCCCTGCTGCTTGCGGCAGATCGAGCAGTAGCAGAGCATGAACGGCACGGGCGTGTGGCTTTCCACCTCGAAGCGGACGGCGCCGCAGCGGCAGGAGCCTTTGAGCAGGACGGGCATGGCGGGGACTCCGTTTCCCGGTTTTTATCTTTC
>NZ_RZTO01000587.1:0-3984 GCF_003997225.1 Mesorhizobium sp. M2C.T.Ca.TU.002.02.1.1 | reverse complement strand
TGAACGGCCAGTAGCTGATATTCATCGCCGCCGAGCCGACGATTGCGCCGGAAAACGGGCGGATGCGAAAGACCGAAAAGTCGAACATCGGCCTTTCGCTGACCCTTTCGGCGATGAGGAACGCCACGAAGCTCGCGATCGAAAGGCAAAGGAACGCCAGCGCGGCCGGGCTGGCGAAGCCTAGCTCCGGTCCCTGCGTGATGGTGAAGACGAGGCAGAAGACGGCGGGCGACAAGGTCAGGATGCCGGCGAGGTCCAGCCTGCCTGCTTGCGGATCCTTCGATTCATGGACGCCGGTGAGCGCAAGCACGAAAGCGACGATCGCAACCGCCACGTGGATGAGGAACACCCACTGCCAGCTTGAGACGGCGACGATGCCGCCGCCGACGATCGGACCGAAGCCGAGGCCGATGCCGAAGATGACGCCCCACCAGCCCCAGGCGACCGCGCGCTCACGCCCTTCCTGGAATTCATGCGACAGCACGGCGAGCTGGCAGATCAGCATCGCGCCGCCGCTCAACCCTTGCAGAAAGCGCGCGACGATCAGTGTCGAGACGTTGCCCGCAAGGCCGCAGATCAGCGAGGTGAGGCCGAAGGCGGCGATCGAGACCAGGAAGACGCGCTTGCGTCCATAACGATCCGCAATGGTGCCGACCGCCATCAGCACGCTCGTGACGGCGATCGTATAGGCGTTCATCACCCATTGCAGCTGCCTGAAGTCCGCATCGAGCACTTGTTCCAGTGTCGGCAGCACGGTCGGGACGCTCGATATCTCCAGCCCGAACATCAGGCAGGCAAGACAGGCGGCGAACAGAACGACGATGCCCCGGCGGGTGAGGACAGGTGCCATGATCAAACCTCTCGAATTTCTTGGTCTCGGATTGCTTGGGGCAGGGCGAAACCGGATGGCTCTTTGCCGCTGCGCGCTAACCCAAGTTAGGGGAGGCTTGATCATTTTAGAATTGCATGGTTGGCTATTTCAGTGACAACAAAATAGGATAGATGACATGACGCTGGACGTAGATGCGGTAAGAGCCTTCGTCACTGTCGCCGACCTGCGCAGCTTCACGCGCGCCGCCGAGGCTCTTGGCAGCACCCAGGGCGCGATCAGCGTCAAGCTGAAGCGGCTGGAGGATCGGATCGGCGAAAGGCTGATCGAGCGGACGCCGCGGCTGGTGCGGCTTTCGGCGCGCGGCGCGGTGTTCCTGGAGCCGGCGCGCGAGCTGCTCGCCGCGCATGACCGCGCCGTCGCCAGCCTCACCGCTGTCCGCCGCCATTTCCGGCTCGGCATCGCCACCCATGTCGGCGGCGCCGAGGTGCCGACCTTGCTGGCGCGGCTCAGCGCCCATGATCCGGCGCTAACCATCGAGGTCAGGCTTGACGACACACGCGAGCTGCTAGCCGCCTTCGATCGCGGCGATCTCGATGCGGCGATCGTGCGGCGTGGGGACGACCGTCGCGACGGCGAGGTATTGGCGCCCGAGCATTTCGGCTGGTATGCGACGCCGGACTTCGTCTACCGCGCAGGCGAGCCGCTGCGGCTGGCCGCCTCCTCGCCGTCGTGCAGCATCCGCGACGTCGTCACCGGCGCGCTCGATGCGGTCGGCATACCGTGGACACAAGTCTTCTTGGGCTGTGGCTCCTTCGCGGTTGCGGAGGCTGTGTCGGCGGGCCTTGCCGCCGGCGCCTTCTCGTCTCGCCTGGTTCCACCCGGCACGATCGAGATCAGCCGCAAATTCGGCCTGCCGCCGCTGCCGGCATCGGAGATCGTGCTGTTGTCCACGCTCTCCGACACCCAGTCGCGCGATGCGTTGCGCACCCTCGCCATGGCGTTTCGCGAGCATCGTCCGACCGCCAGCGGCGCGCGTCCCCGCTTCCGCAACTCGCAAATGGCCGACAGCCCTATCTGAAGCCGCCGGCTTGCGCGTTGGTTGACGTGAACGCCTACGGCCGTCCGAAGAGCAGCATGGTCTGTGTTGGAGCGTGTTCAGTTGAGCCGCATCGACAACTCGACGTCGTCGCCGAACGGCGTCGACATGTAGCCTCCGGCCGGCGCCCGCACCCGTTCAAGATAGTCGGGCGAGAAGTCGGCATTGTCGGCGATGACCAGCGCGCCGGGCCTGAGCCGGCTCTCGACCAGGCTCAATATCTCCGGATAGAGCGCCTTGGCGCCGTCGAGCAGCAACAGGTCTATCCGGTCGGGCAGGTCCTTGCTCAGCGTTTCCAGCGCGTCGCCCTCGCGGATCTCCACCAGGTCGATGAGGCCGCCTTCGGTCAGGTTGGACTTGGCCCGCACCACCTTCGACGGTTCGAATTCCGTCGTGATCAGGCGGCCGCCGCCATTGTCGCGCAGCGCCGCGGCGAGATAGAGCGTCGAGATGCCGAACGAGGTGCCGAATTCGACGATGATGCGCGCGCCGGTGCTGCGCGCCAGCATGTAGAGCAGCGTGCCGGTCTCCGGTGAGACCGCGAGCCACAGGTCCTTCAGGCTGCCGTAGAACTGGCGATATTCGGTCTTGCTGTGGATGAGGCGCGTCCGTTCCTCGCGCGAGTACCGGGCGATCGCCGGGCTGGTCGCCGCATCGGCTTCCTTGAACAGGCGGGCGAGCAGCGGGGCCAAGGGGGTTTCGGTCAGGGTCGTCATCACTGTCTCCGGGCGGTTCTTGTGTTGCATCGAAAAATACGAATAATCCTTCAGGTTTCCAATTCGCATTCCCAAGCGCGTCCGTGATCATTCGGCCAAGCCCTTCAATTTCCACCCGAAAACAACCCAAACAGGCGCGCGCCACGGAGCTCGTCGCGGCCATTCTGCAGGCGGCTGCTCAGGTTTTGGCTGCTGAAGGCGCCCAGCGTTTCACCACCACGCGCGTGGCGGAAAAAGCCGGCGTCAGCGTCGGCTCGCTCTACCAGTATTTCCCGAACAAGGCGGCGCTGCTGTTCCGGCTCCAGAGCGACGAATGGCGCCAGACGACCGAGCTTTTGTGCGGCATCCTCGAAGACATCGAGCTATCGCCGCTCGAGCGGATAAGAACGCTGGTCCATGCCTTCATCCGCTCGGAATGCGAGGAAGCGGCGGTGCGCGGCGCACTGAACGACGCCGCGCCGCTTTATCGCGACGCGCCGGAGGCGCAGGAGGCGAAGGCCATGGCCGACCGCACGGTCGAGACATTCCTGCGGGAAGTGCTGCCCGATGTTTCCGCGGCTGCTCGCGCCATGACCGGCGAGTTGATCATGAAGACGCTGAGCGCCGTGGGAGCGGATTTCTCTGAAAAGGAACGAACGGCCGGCGGGATCGAAGCCTATTCCGATGCGCTCGCCGACATGTTCTGCGCCTATCTCCGAAGTCTCGGCCATCGCGGCTGAGACTGGGCGCTACTCCGCCGCAGGGGCCAGCGGCCTGACACGCGCCATCATCGAACGCAGCACGGCCGGCTTCAGCGGCTTGTTGATCACCGGAATGTCGAGCCGGCCGGCGGCCGCGCGCATCTCGCTGGAGCGGTCGGCGGTGACGAGCACGCAAGGCAGGTCCTGGCCGTAGGCGGCGCGCAGCGTGGCGATCGCGTCGAGCCCGGTGCCGCCGTCGAGATGATAGTCTGCCAGCACGAGGTCGGGCTTGGGCGCGCCGGATTTCAGGAGATCGCCTGATCCCGAAGCCGTCTCGACGCGGCAGCCCCAGCCTTCGAGCAGCAGCCGCATGCCGTCGAGGATGCGCGCGTCGTTGTCGATGCAAAGCACATTCAAGCCCGCAAGCGTCGAGGCGGAGCGGGCCGGCGCCTTGCCGGCCTCGCGCGGCGGCGCGGCGACCGCCGCGACCGGCAGGATGACGGAAAAGCGCGTGCCCTTGCCGGGATTGGAGTAGATGCGGATCTCGAGCCTCAGAACGCGGGCGATGCGGTCGACGATCGAAAGGCCGAGGCCGAGCCCCTCGGCCTCGCGCGCGCCCTCGTCGAGGCGCGTGAACTCATGGAAGACGGTGTTGAGCTT
>NZ_RZTO01000586.1:0-3984 GCF_003997225.1 Mesorhizobium sp. M2C.T.Ca.TU.002.02.1.1 | reverse complement strand
GCGTCATCCAGTACGAGTTCGTCGACTGGCGCGAGCGCAAATCCGCCAACCAGATCCTCGACGACCTGCGCGGCGTGATGGCCGGCATCCCCGGCGTCGATGTCGAGGTGCGCGTGCCGGAAGCCGGTCCGCCGACCGGCAAGCCGATCCAGATCCGGCTGTCGGCCGCCGATCCGGCCGGGCTCGACGACAAGGCGCGGGCGGTCGCCGCACGCATCGCCAAGATCCCCAACGTCATCGACATTTCGGACGGCCTGCCGCCGCCCGGCGTCGACTGGGCGATCGAGGTCGATCGCGCCAAGGCGGCGCAATACGGCATCAGCCCGACTTCGGTCGGCACGGTGGTGCAGCTGGTGACCAACGGCCTCAAGCTGTCGGAATATAGGCCGGCCGGCGCCGACGACGCGGTCGACATAAGGCTGCGCCTGCCGGAAGACCGACGCACTCTGTCGACGCTTGACGAACTGCGTGTACAGACCTCGCAAGGGTCGGTGCCTATCTCGAACTTCGTCGTCAGGAAACCCGAGCCGACCGTCGGCATCCTCAACCGCATCGACGGCGCGCGTACCGTGGTCGTTCAAGCCAATGTCAGCGCCGGCGCGCAGGTCGCGGCGGTGCAGCAGGAGGTCACCAAGGCCGTCGCCGACATGGACCTCGGCAGCGGCATTCGCTGGAAGCTTGCCGGCTCCAACGAGGACAGCGCGGAAGCCAGCGCCTTCCTCGGCAAGGCCTTCGGTGCTGCGATCTTCCTGATCTTCCTGGTGCTGCTTGCGCAGTTCAACAAATTCACCAGCGTGTGGCTCGTGTTGTCCTGCGTGGTCATGGCGACGATCGGTGTGTTCCTCGGATTGCTTCTGACAGGCGAGGCCTTCGGCATCGTCATGTCGGGCATCGGCGTGATCGCGCTGGCCGGCGTGGTGGTGAACAACAATATCGTGCTCATCGACACCTATGACCGGCTGCGCGAGGAGGGTTGGGACAAGATGGACGCGGTGCTGCAGACCTGCCGCGAGCGTGCGCGGCCGGTGGTGCTGACGGCGGTGTCGGCCATCCTCGGCGTGCTGCCGATCGCCTTCGGCCTCGGTCTCGAAATCTTCCATCACGAGACGACGATCAACGCGCCGTCGACGCAATGGTGGATATCGCTGTCCTCGGCAATCGTCTTCGGCCTGTCCTTCGCCACGCTGCTGACGCTGGTGGTGACGCCCTCGATGCTGATGGTGTTCACCCGCGCCAAGGTGAAGCCCGGCCAGCGGCGCAACTGGCTCAGCCGCCTGTTCCGGCGCGGCAGGGGCGAGATGTCGTCGATCGGCAAGGCGGCGGAAGTGGCTGCCGAAGCGGAGATCACTTTCCCGAAGGCAGCTGAATAAGCTACTTTGTCACCGGCGGAGACCAAAGCCGTCCGGGGAACAACCGGGCGGCTTTTTGCATTGTTCCCTCGAGGTTCAACCAGACGGCGAGGGTTTTTCATGACGATCGGCACACTTCTCGTAATAATCCTGATCCTGATCCTGATCGGCGCGGTGCCGGCATGGCCACATTCGCGTGCCTGGGGCTACGGCCCGTCGGGCATCGTCGGCGTCATCCTGGTCGTGCTGCTGATCCTGTTGTTGATGGGTAGGATCTGAAGCTGAACGATGACGGCCAGGCCTTCCGAGGCCCGGCCGCTCCCTTCCTGCTCGACAGTCAAGCAGCCTGGCGCGAGACCTGCGCAATGGCGATGCCGATATCCTGCATGGCTTGCGCCACCGCCTGGTCGAGCGGGGTATGCGGGATTTCGCCGATGACCTGTTCTAGCCGGGTCGAAGCCAACCGGTGCGCCTCGAAGCGCAGATAGGACATGGAGACGATCTCGCGCCACATGGCCACGAACGGGCTGCCGGCGCGCAGCACCCACCAGGGCATGAAGGAGAGCTTCAGCTTGCGGCCGAGCGCCTTCTCGGCCGCGGCTTTCATGTCGAGATCGGTAATGGCGTGGCCGGGGAAGTTGATGGCTTCGAAGAAGCCCGTTTTGTCGAGGTTCTTCGCCAGGCCGACGAAGGCGACGGCGAAGTCCGGCAGGTAGGCCCATTCATGCGTCAGGTCGGCCGGGCCGGGCGCGGTGTAGACGCCTTTGTTCATCTTGGCGGCGACGACGAGGTCGAACCAGGAGCCTGAGCCGGTGCCGCCGAAGAAATCTCCCGCCCTGAGCACGATGGTGCGCACCCGGCCGGCTTCGGCCTCGTTGCGGAACAGCGCTTCCATAGCGCAGCGGATGCGGCCCTTCTCGGTGGTCGGATGGAACGGCGTCGCCTCCGTGATCACCTGCGGCATCGGCGAGCCGTAATTGTAGACCGTGCCCGGGAACAGATGCAGCGCACCGTTTTCGCGGCAGGCGGCCATGACGTTCTCGGCCATCGGCATGCACTTGCCCCAGTCGGTATAGATCGGGTTCAGGCCGTTGAAGACGATGTCGACGCCCTGCGTCGCGCGGATCAGGGATTCGCGGTCCAGCGCGTCGCCGGCGACGGCCGTGGCGCCCTTGAGCTCCGCCGGCACCTTGCCTGTGCGGGTGATGGCGCGGACGTCGAAGCCGGCATCGATGAAAGCCTTGCCGACCACGCGGCCGAGCCGGCCATTGGCGCCGAGGATTGCGATCTTGGTCATCTTGTTCTCTCCGTTGTTTGCGTTTGCCTGGCTAATCTGGTGCGTTCATCAGCGAATTGAAATTGACCTGTTTCGGCGATCTGTTATTCAAAAATGAATGAAGGAATTCGACTGGAACCTGATCAAGAGCTTCGTCGCGGTTGCCGAAACCGGCAGTCTTTCAGGTGCGGCGCGCAGGCTGGCGGCCAGCCAGCCTACGCTCGGCCGCCACATCGCCGAGCTGGAGGCAGCGCTCGGCGTGACGTTGTTCCGGCGCGGGCGGCGCGGCTACGAGCTGACGGAAGCCGGCGGCACGCTCTACGAGCGCGGCCGGGCGGTCAACGAGCAGGCCAATGCCTTTTCATTGCTGGCGCTGGGTGCGGTCGAGGCGATCGAGGGTACGGTGCGCATCGCGGCTAGCGAGGTGGTCGCCGCCTTCGTGCTGCCGGACATGATGGCGCGTCTCGGCGAGGAAGAGCCGGGCATCGAGGTCGAGATCGTCGCCTCCAACCAGGTCGAGAACCTTTTGCGCCGCGATGCCGACATCGCCATCCGCATGGTCCGGCCGGCGCAGAACGAGCTGGTGGCGCGCAAGGTCACCGACATTCCGCTCTGCCTGTGCGCGGCAAGCGCCTATCTTGACCGGCGCGGCCGGCCGGAAACGCCAGCTGATCTTGCCGATCACGCTTTGGTCGGTTTCGACCGCAGCGACGAGATCATTCGCGGCTTCACCGCGTTCGGCATTCCGGTCGGCCGCAGCCATTTCCGGTTCAGGACCGACAACCAGATCGTGCTCTGGGAGGCGGTGCGGACGGGAAACGGCATCGGCATCGGCCAGGAGCCGCTGGCCGACCGCGACCCGGACCTGGAAAAGCTGCTGCCGGACGTGCCCTTGCCGGTCCTGCCCGTCTGGCTCGCCATGCACCGCGACGTGCGCACCAGCATGCGCATCCGCCGCGTGGCGGATTTCCTGCATGAGGAACTGAAGCTTTACTCGGCCGGTACAGGTTCGGGGGCGAATTCGGCCCGGTGAGCGAGGCCCGCCATCAACAGCACGATGACCAGCAGCCCGGACAGCGCGACGAAGATCGGGCCGAAGCTCGAGTGCTCGGCGACGAAGCCGATCGCGGAGGGCGCCACCAGGATGCCGGAATAGCCCATGGTGGTGACGACGCTCATGCCGGTGCCAGACGACATGCCTTCCTGGTTGCCGCCGGCCGAAAAGATGATCGGCACCATGTTGGCGATGCCGAAGCCGCAGAAGGCGAAGGCGGCGATGGCGAGGTAAGGCGAGGGCGAAAGACCGGCGACCAGCATGCCGGCAGCGGCGACCAGCGCCGAGCCGCGCAAGGTCGACAC
>NZ_RZTO01000585.1:0-3992 GCF_003997225.1 Mesorhizobium sp. M2C.T.Ca.TU.002.02.1.1 | reverse complement strand
GCCCCGGCTGCTGCCACATCGCGCTGACCAATCGCGACGCTTAATGCGCGTCGCGCTGAAATGGATTCAGTCGACGCGCTTTAAGTCTTTGTTTTGATGCATGTCGTTCCCCCAAAACCGCTGCGCACTTTTGGGCGACATTCATTAGAGCAATTCCAGGAAAAGTGCGCAGCGGTTTCCGTCCGGAATTGCGCAAAAACAAGCAAAAACAAAGAGACTAGCCGGCTACCTAACCTTCGGCAAAGACGTGCAGCTCGCCGCCCGCTTCGTCGATCGCGGCGCGCAGCGATGCCGCCGGCTCGCTGTCGGTGACGATGTCTGAAATCTCGCTCAGCGCGCAGACGCGCTCCAGGCCGCTGCGGCCGAACTTGTCGTTGGTGACGACCAGCATGGTCGACAGCGACCGTCCCATCATCGCACGCTTCACCGCCGCCGCGCCCGAGATCATGTCGCTTGGCCCTTCGGCATTGAGCGCCGAGGCGCCGATGATGGCGATATCGGCATTGTAGCGGCGCACGAATTCGACCGTGTCCTCGCCGAGCACCGCGGCTTCGCGGCTGTCATAGGTGCCGGGGCAAAGGATGACGCGGAAGCCCGGATTGGCGCCGGCTACCGAGGCGACGCCGACGGAGTTGGTGATGATGGTCAGATCCCGCCCAAGCTGCGACAGGCCGCGCGCGACCTCGTAGGTGGTCGACCCGCCATCGATCATCACGATGGAGCCTTTCTCGATCAGTCCGGCGGCGCCGCGACCGATGCGAGCCCGTTCCTCCACCATGGTGAGGCCGCGCTCGGCGATAACCGGTTCCGACGTCACCAGCGAAATGGTCGCGCCGCCATAGGTGCGGTTGATGAGCCCCGCCTCGCCGAGTTCGATGAGATCGCGGCGGATGGTCTCGCCGGCGACGCCGATCCGGCGCGCCAGCTTCGAGATGCGGATCGAGGCCGAGCGCCGCACCTCCGACAGGATCAGCTCGTGTCGCTCTTTCTTGGTCAGCCGGCCCGGCTCGATGTTCATCGCTCTTCCTTCCCGGGATTTCGTTCCCGGCGTGGGGACATTAGCCACGCCGGGAATAGGAAGCCAGCGTCAGTGTCTGAGCCGATCGCGCATCGCATACCACAGCATGCCGAGCACATAGAGCGGCCCGCGCAGTGCCGTGCCGCCCGGGAACGGCAGCGGCGTCAGCGTCGAGAACAGATCGAGCCGCGAGGCATCGCCCGTGATCGCTTCCGCGAGCAGCTTGCCCGACAGCGTCGACAGGATGACGCCCTTGCCGGAATAGCCATGCGCGAAATAGACCTCGCCATAGTGCCCGACATGCGGCAGGCGCGAGGTCGTCACCGACACGAGCCCGCCCCAGGCATGGTCGATGCGGCAGCCCTTGAGCTGCGGAAAGGTCTTTTCCATATGCGGCCGCACGAAGCCGGCGATGTCGGCCGGCGGCGACGGCGTGTAGCGCTCGCCGCCGCCGAACAGCAGGCGGCCGTCCGCCGACATGCGGTAGTAGTTGACGACGAACAGCGTGTCCGAGACCGCGACATTCGCCGGGATGACGTTGCGCGCGCCCAAAGGCTCGGTGGCGACGATATAGTTGCCGACCGGCATGATGCGGCTGTTGACGCGCGGCTCCAATCCCTTGAGCAGCGCATCGCCCGCCAGCACCACATGCCGGGCGCGGACAGAGCCCTTGTCGGTGAACACCCGGATCGACGGCTCACGCTCCAGCCTGACGGCGACCGAGTTCTCGTGGATGACGACGCCCGCGCTAACCGCAGCGCGGGCGAGCCCCAGCGTGTAGTTCAGCGGATGCATATGGCCGCCGAGCCTCTCGTAGACCGCACCCTGATAAGGCGTATCCACCATCTGCCGCGCCTGCGAAGCCGACAGGATCTCGACATCGGTGAACTTCATCACCTTGGCGAGGCATTCGGCCTCTTCCTCGAAGTCGCGCACATCCGAAGCGCTGACGGCGCCGACCAGATGGCCGGTCTGGCGCAAGTCGCATTCGATGCCGTGGCGCTCGATGATGTCGAGCACCAGTCCGCGCGCCTCGAAGGCGAGGTCGAACAGCGCCTTCGCCCGTTCCGGCCCGAAGGACTTGACCAGGCCCCTGGCGCCCTTGCGCAGGCCGGGGATCATCTGGCCGCCATTGCGGCCCGAGGCGCCCCAGCCGATCTTGCCGCCTTCGAGCAGCACCACCTTAAGGCCACGCTCGGCCGCATGCAGCGCCGCCGAAAGACCGGTGCAGCCGCCGCCCACCACCACCAGGTCGGCCTCTACATCGCCGGCTAACGCCGGATGGTCGGGCGCCGGATTGGCGGTGGCGACATAATAGGATTTGCCGATATCGAGACCGGAATTGAAACCCGTCGAACGCGAAGCCATGGTCACACCTTGAGCAGCAGGTGGTCGCGTTCCCAGGACGTCACGACGCTCTGGAACAGGTCGAGCTCGACGCTCTTCACGCGCAGATAGGTCTGGAAGAAATCCTCGCCGAGCAGCGCTCGCACGGGCTCGCAGGCGGCGAAACGGTCGAGCGCTTCCTCCATCGTCTTTGGCAGCGTGCTCTTGCTTTTATAGGCATTGCCGAAGGCCTCTTCCGAGCGCGCAAGCTTCTCCTCGATGCCGAGATAGCCGGCGATCAGCGAGCCGGCCATGGCGAGATAGGGATTGGCGTCCGCCCCAGGCAGCCGGTTCTCGATGCGGCGCGCGGCGCGCCCGCCCAGCGGCACGCGCAGGCCGCAGGAGCGGTTGTCGTGCGACCATTCGATGTTGGCCGGCGCGCTATGGCCGGGCCGGATGCGCCGGTACGAATTCGCATGCGGCGCAAACAGCGGCATGATTTCGGGGATGTATTTCTGCAGGCCGCCGATGAAATGCGAGAACATCTCGCTGTCTTCGCCGTCCTCGCCGGCAAACAGGGGCTCGCCCTTCCGGTCCACGATCGACATGTGCAGATGCATGGCGCTGCCGGCCTGCGCGGCAATCGGCTTGGCCATGAAGGTGGCGTGCATGCCGTTCGCCTGCGCGATCTGCCGCGCCAGGCGCTTGAACAGAAGCACTTGGTCGGCGAGCGTCAGCGGATCGCCATGAAGCAGATTGATCTCGAGCTGCGCCGTGCCGGATTCGTGGATCAGCGTCTCAACCGGCAGGCCGGTGATGGCGGCATGCTCATAGAGCCGCCGCGTCACGGCTTCGAACTCTTCCATCGCCTGCATGTCGTAGGGATGCTGCACGTTTTCAGGCCGGCCGTTGCGTCCCACCGGCGCCGTGATCGGGCGATCCGGATCGGGATTCGGCGCCGTCAGATAGAATTCGAGCTCCGGCGCCATCACCGCGCGCCAGCCGCGCTGCTCATAAAGGTCGAGCACGGCTTTCAGCACATGGCGCGGCGAAGCCATCCAGGGCCGGTCGTCCATGTGGAACGTGTCGGCGAAAACATAGGCTCTGCCGGGGCTGCCTGGCGCAAGGCACAGGCTCGAAACGTCCGGCACCATGCGCATGTCCGGATCTGAATAGGCAAAACCTTCGTCGATGGAGCCGGAATAGCGGCCGTCGATGGCGACCAGGAAGGCGCTGCTCGGCAGATAGAGCGCGCGGTCGTCGAGCGACTTCAGGAATTTGGCCACCGGCAAGGTCTTGCCGCGCAGCACGCCGTTGACGTCGGGCACGAAGCATTCGACTTCGTTGATCGCGTGCGTCTTCAGCCAGCTTTGCGTGTCCGCGCCGGGGAATGTGGTGTTCAGATTGTCAGGCATTGGTCATGTCCGTACGAAGGAGAGATCGCTTCGGCGGGCATGTCCGTTCCGGTAGGGCGTTATCTAAGCTGCGTTATCCGAGGACGGACGCCCGCCTGATGGCCGGCCGAAGGGCCGGGTGCGGAGCGCCCTGCACTCCCTCCGTCCAGCCGTCACGAACGACATGCGAGCCGACCTTCGTCTCCTCCGCGCGCTGCAGGTTCTCGTGGCGGCAGCAGCGCATGGTCAGCGAC
>NZ_RZTO01000584.1:0-3999 GCF_003997225.1 Mesorhizobium sp. M2C.T.Ca.TU.002.02.1.1 | reverse complement strand
GCTTATTCACATCACCTCGAACACAAACGTCTTCACCAGTGCTTCCGGATCGCCGATGGCGTAGCAGCGGAACCATGGGCTCTGCTCGACCAGGCGCCATTTCCTCGCCCGCTCCAGCTCGTCGAACACAGCCTGGAAGCCGCCGCTCTCGAAAACCTGGTCGCGCACGGTGAAGATGGCGTGGCCGCCGGCCTTGGTGACGCGCACCAGCTCATGCAGGCCGGAAGCCGGCGCATGGCCTATGGTGAAGACGCCGGTCGAGAAAAAGGCGCGGAAATGCCGCTCGGGCCAGGGCAGCGGGCCGCCGAGCATCGCCTTCTTCAGCTCACTATAGGCCGGCTTGCCACCGGCCTGGCGGCTGCCCGCGATTTTCAGCATGTCGTCTGAGAGGTCGAGCCCGGCGATATGGTCATAGCCCAGAGCCTTCAGCGACGGCCCCGACAGGCCCGTGCCGCAACCGGCGTCGAGCAGCGGACCTTCGCCCGCCGGCACATGCCGCGCCACCCAGGCGGTGATCAGGAAAGGCAGGAGATAGCCCAGCGAGGCGGTCTCGCTGTCATAGGTGGCCGCCCATTCGGCATAGGCCTTGGCGAGCCCTTCCGGCGAGTCGGCCGAATAGACGGAATCCAGCGCCGCATTGGCCTTGTCGAAATTCATGGGCGAGTCCTCCGAGCCGGATTGCAACGCTTCCCAACCTAACGCGGACTTTTGCCGCCGGCTATTCCTGATGCTGCCGGCGCAGCCGCTGTTCCAGCGCCCGCAGCGCCAGCGACAGGCCGACTGTCAGGATGAGATAGATATAGGCGACGATCGAATAGGTCTCGAAGAAGCGGAAGGAGCCGGCGGCGTAGACCTTGCCGATCTGCGTGATGTCGGCGACGCCGAGCACGGAGACCAGCGAGGAATCCTTGACCATGGCGACGAAGTCGTTGCCGAGCGGCGGCAGGATCATGCGGATCGCCTGCGGGAACACGATCAGCCGAAAACGCTGCGCCCGGCTGAGCCCAAGCGCCTTGGCCGCCTCGATCTGACCTTTCTCGACCGACTGGATGCCGGCGCGGAACACTTCCGAGATGAAGGCCGAATAGCCGATGGTCAGAGCCATGATGGCGCGCCATAGAAGCGAGACGTCGCGCACCAGGAGCTCGCCGATCAGGCCGGCGCTCTGCAGCGGCGCGGTCAGCGCATTCCAGGCGGCGACGAAGGCCGGGGCGCCGGCGAAGGCGATCCAGAACAACAGCACCAGGATTGGCACGCCGCGGATGATCTCGACATAGAAACGTGCGATCTGCCGCAGCCATTGCGATCGCGACAGCGCCATCAGCGCGATGCCGAGCCCAAGCACGGAGGCGAGCGCGAAGGCGACCGCGGTGACGAAGACGGTGATGCCGATGCCCTTGGCGACGGTGGCGAAGACTTCGGCGTAGAGGTCGCTGGACGCAATGGCGAGGGCGGCGGCCAAGGCAAGGGCAAGGGCGGCGGCCAGCCACCACGGGAATTCGGATTTGGATGTGGGGGCTGCGGGCGGCATTAGTTCCCAACGCTGGTAAATAGATGCCTTCGCAAGAGCTGCTGATCTCCCCCCTTGCGGGGGAGATGTCCGGCAGGACAGAGGGGGGTGCTGTCCCGCCGGCCTATCAACTGATTACGATCACAGCCTCCGATCGGATTCGATTCGAAGAAGCTTGGAATGGAGACGTCGCGATCCGGCACACCCCCCTCTGCCCTGCCGGGCATCTCCCCCACAAGGGGGGAGATCGGACGTCGCGACGGCTTTCGCCAATGACCAACGTTAAAGGAAAGGCGGCGCACACGCACCATTCTCAACAATGCGCCTACTGCCCCATCTTGTAATCAAGGAACCACTTCTTGTTGAGCTTGTCGAACGTGCCGTCGGCCTTGAGCGATGCGATGGCGGCGTTGACCGGCTTCACCAAATCCGAACCCTTTGGGAAGATGAAGCCGAAATCCTCGGTACCGAGCGGTCCGCCGATCAGCTTCAGCTTGCCTGCGGAAGCATCGACATAGCCCTGGCCGGCGGTGCCGTCGGTCAAGACGACGTCGACGTCGCCCGATTTCAGTGCCTGCACGGTCGCGCCGAAGGTTTCGAACAGTTTGATGCGCGGGTTCTGCTCGTTGCCGTCGAGCACGCTGTAGACGGCGGTGTAGAACGGCGTGGTGCCCGGCTGGGCGCCGATCAGCCCGTCCTTGAAGGCGCCGAAGCTCTTGGCGTCGGTGAAGCGGCTTTCGTCGCCGCGCACCAGCATGAACTGCTCCGAGCGCATATAGGGATCGGAGAAGTCGACCTTCTCCTTGCGGTCGTCCTTGATGGTGATGCCGGTCATGCCGATGTTGTACTGGTTGTCGGAAACCGCCTGGATCATCGCGTCCCACGAGGTGTTCTGGTACTCGACCTTGAAGTTCAGCCGCTTGGCGATCTCGTCCATCGCGTCATATTCCCAGCCGATCTGCTTGCCGGTCTTCTTGTCGATGAACTGCAGCGGCGGATAGGCGTTTTCGGTCACCACCACGACCTTCTTGCCGCCGAGATCGGGCAGCGCATCGGCGAGCGCCGCGACAGGCGCGAGAAGCCAGGCCACCATGGCGGCCAGCAGCAGTTTCGACTTGGTCATGACAAATCTCCGAAGGTGATCGGCCGCGCTGTTTGGCGCGGCCAGGAAAATCCGGCGCCGACTTTAGCTTGCCGCAAGCGCCTTGCAAGCCGGTCCGCGCCGCCTCGGGCCGGCCAATATGCAATCCTGTGCTCTTCGGGGCAGGTTTCGCGGGATGACCGTTGCCGCGATCAATCCTGGTCGGCTGTGGACTCGCGCAATCCGGCGACCAGGCGCGTCAAGGTGCCGTGCAGGGCTTTCAGCTCGGCCCGCTCCAGCGGCATGCCGCAGCTTAAGCCTTCCTGCACGTCCTTCATCTTCGCCCGCAGCGCATCGCCCTTGGCGGTCGGCTCGACCAGCACGCGGCGTTCGTCGGCGGCATCGCGCCGGCGCGTCACCAGGCCGCCCGCTTCCATGCGCTTGATCAGCGGCGTCAGCGTCGCCGAATCGAGCCCCAGTGCCGCGCCGAGCTCGCCGATCGTGCTCGGCGAATGCTGCCACAGCGCCAACATCGCCAGATATTGCGGATAGGTGAGGCCGAGCGGATCGAGCAGCGGCCGGTAAAGCCTGGTCATCAGCCCGCTTGCCGAATAGAGCGCGAAGCAAAGCTGCTGGTCGAGGCGTGGCACCTCGGATGCCCCGGCGTCCTGCGCCGGGGCCTGCCTGGTCATGGTTTCGGTTTTCGTCGTCATGCAGCCTTTGCCGAGAGCGCCACGTCGATATTGCCCCGGATGGCGTTGGAATAGGGGCAGATCTTGTGTGCTTCCGATACAAGCGCCTCGGCGCCTGTCTGATCAAGGCCTTTGATTTCCACCGCCAGCGAAACGCCGAGGCGGAAGCCGCCCTGGTCATTCGGATAGAGGCTGACCGTGGACGTGATCGAAGCGTCCTTAAGCGGCAGCTTCTGCTGGTGGGCCACAAAACGCACCGCGCTCTCGAAGCAGGCCGCATAGCCGACGGCGAAGAGCTGCTCGGGATTGGTGGCGCCGCCCTTGCCGCCGAGCTCCTTCGGCATCGCCAGATCGACCTTGAGCAGGCCGTCGCTGGTCTCGCCATGACCGTTGCGGCCACCGGTGACGCGAGCCTGGGCGGTGTAGAGTGCAGACATTTTTGATCTCCATTTGATTTGTACACGATTATTTAGCGTACAAGATAATTGATTGTCAAGGCAGCGAGGTGCGTCCCTCTCGATGTTCGGATGAATTGGGCGGCAGCCCCTCAGCTTCGTCATCCACGGGCGGAGCGGAAGCGAAGCGGACGCGGAGACCCGAGGATCCATTCCGTTATCTTGGCCGTGGAGTGCAGCGGAGCAGAATTCTGCACCGCAGCGGCGCCCAAATGTCACGGAATGGATCCTCGGGTCTCCGCGTCCGCTTCGCTTCCGCTC
>NZ_RZTO01000583.1:0-4001 GCF_003997225.1 Mesorhizobium sp. M2C.T.Ca.TU.002.02.1.1 | reverse complement strand
GTTCCTGTTTGCCGGTACGCTGCTCGTCATCGCCGTGGCGCTAGGCGGGATCGGCCGCCGCTTCGGGAGGGGGTAGCGATGGCCCGCGACCCACTGCTTTCGCTCCGCCGCATCTGCCGCAGCTTCGGCGGCATCCAGGCGCTCGACAATGTCTCGCTGGAGATCGGCAAGGGCGACATCATCGGCCTGGTCGGCGACAATGGCGCCGGCAAGTCGACGCTGATCAAGATCCTCGCCGGCGCGCATGAGCCGACCTCCGGCGAGGTGATGCTCGAAGGTCAGCCGCGAAAGCTGTCGCCGCCGGCCGAGGCGCAGCGCCTCGGCATCGAGACGGTCTATCAGGACCTGTCGCTGATCGGCGCCTTCACCGCCGCCGAGAATTTCTTCCTCGGGCGAGAGATCGCGCTTGGACGCGGTCCGGCCTTGTTGCGCTGGATGCGACGCGGCGCGATGGGCGACACAGCCCTGCGTGGGCTGGAAACGCTCAACATCGACATTCCGGGCATCCGCAACAAGCCGGTCGACCGCATGTCAGGCGGCCAGCGCCAACTGGTGGCGATCGCGCGCGGCGCCTTCTGGGGCCACAAGCTCCTGCTGCTCGATGAGCCGACGGCGGCGCTCGGCGTGCGCGAGTCGCGCGAGGTGCTCGATCTCATCCGGCGGCTTGCCGCCAAGGGGCTGACCATTATCATGGTCACGCACAATCTCGACCACCTCTGGCAGGTCTGCAACCGCGTGGTGGTGATGCGCCGCGGCCGCAAGGTGGCGGATCTTTCGAGTGCCGACACCAACATGGAAGAGGTCGTCGCCTATATCACCGGCGCGCGCGCCGCGTCGGAGGCCGCGGCATGAGCACGACCGACGCAATCACGCTCAAGCGACTGCTGGCCGACGCGCCCAATCGCTGGGGCCGCTGGGGCGCGGAGGACGAGATCGGCGCGCTCAACTATCTCACCGCCGAGGAGGTGATGCGCGGGATGGCGAGCGCGCGCCAGGGCCGCACCTTCACGCTCGGCGTGCCGATCGCCACGCATGACGGCGACGCGGTGTTTCCCGGACGCTGGCCGGCAAAGCACTTCATGGTCGCCGACAAGGCCGGCTTCGAGAACGGCCACTGGCACCCCCTGCCCGGCGGGCTCGAATTCGCCGACGACTACGTCACCGGCTTCGCCCAGGCCGGCACGCATTGCGACGGGCTCGGCCATATGTGGTTCGACGACACGCTGTGGAACGGCTTCCCGGCATCGAGCACCAATGGCGGCATGACCAAGGCAGGCATTATGCCCATCGCCGAACGCGGCATCGCCGGGCGCGGCATTCTGCTCGACATCGCGCGTTTCCGCGGCAAATCCGTGCTCGACCGGGCCGAGACTTTTTCCCACCATGACCTGATGGAATGCGCGCGGGCGCAAGGCGTCGAGATATTGCCGCGCAGCATCCTTCTGATCCGCACCGGCTGGGTCGGCGCGCTGGCGGCCGGCCTGCAGCGCGTCGCCGAGGATTATTGGGAGCCTGGCCTCACCTTCAGCCCCGATCTCGCGCGCTGGTTCGACGAGATGCAGATCCCGTGCTTCGTCACCGACACGCTGGCCAACGAGACGACTTACGAGCCCGGCACCGGACTGATGCTGGTGCTGCACGCGGCGTTGATGCGCAATCTCGGCATCGTCTTCACCGAGATGGCGGCGCTGGACGCGCTTGCCGCCGACTGCGCCGCCGACCGCCATTACGAAGGTTTCTACTGCGCCGCGCCGATCAAGGTGAGCAAGGGCACGGGTGGTGCGGCAAATCCGGTTTTCATCAAATAGACGGAATGGACTTCAATGACTTCTGCGGACAACGAACTCTGCTTCCTGCCGGCCACGGAACTTGCCGAGCGCATCCGGCGTCGCGACATCTCGCCGGTCGAGGTCACCGAAGCCTATTTGCGCCGCATCGAAGCGCGGAACCCGCTCGTCAACGCCTATACGCTGGTGCTTGGCGATGAGGCGATGGATGCCGCCCGTGCCGCCGAAAAGGCGGTGATGGCCGGCATTCCGCTCGGACCCTTGCACGGCGTGCCGGTCGGCATCAAGGACCTCGACGATGTCGCCGGCGTGCCGACGTCCATGGCCTCGCTGGCGGTGAAGAACCGCGTGCCGCGGACGAGCGCGGCCGCTATCGAGCGGCTGCTGGACGCCGGCGCCATTGTGCTTGGCAAGACCAACACGCCGGAGTTCGGCCACAAGGGCATCACCGACAACCTGCGCTTCGGACCGACCTCGACGCCGTTTGCCATCGGCTATAATTCCGGCGGTTCTTCGGGCGGAAGCGCGGCGGCGGTGGCCGACGGCATGGCGGCGCTGGCGCAGGGCACCGACGGCGGCGGCTCAGTGCGTATCCCGGCCTCCTTCAGCGGCTGCGTCGGCTTCAAGCCGTCCTTCGGCCGCATCCCTTCGGTGACGCGGCCCGACGGTTTTCTGTGGGCGCATCCGCTGGTCCATATCGGGCCGCTGGCACGCACGGTGGCCGACGCCGCGCTGATGGCCAAGGTGATGGCCGGACCGCATAGCCGCGACCCGCTCAGCCTGCCCGACGACGGCACCGATTATGTCGGCGCCGTGCAGGCGCCGCCGCGCAAGTTGCGCGTCGCCTACAGCCCGCGTCTCGGCAATTTCCCGGTCGACAGCCAGGTCGAGCGCATCGTGGCCGAGGCCGTCGATACGATGCGGGGGCACGGCATCGAGGTCGACGAGGTCGAGCTGGACTTCAAGGCCGACCACAAGGACCTGGCGGCGCTCTGGGTGCGCACCATCGCGATCCATTACGCGGCGATCGCGGTGCACTGGAAAAGGGACGGCATCGATCTGATGGGCGAGCACGCAAATGCGCTCACCCCGCAATTCCTCGGCATGCTCAAGGACGCCTACAAGGTGTCGGCCGTCGACCACGCGCTCGACGACCTGCTGCGCACCGGCGTGCTCGACGGGCTGGAGGATGTGTTCGCCACTCACGACCTGATCGTCGCGCCGACACTCGCCATCCCGCCAGTGAAGAACGCAACCGACGGCAACACGATCGGCCCGACCTCGATCAATCGCGAGGCGGTCGACCCGCTGATCGGCTGGTGCATGACCTATCCGATCAACTACACCGGACATCCGGCGATCTCGGTGCCTGCGGGATTCACGCCGCTGGGCCTGCCGGTCGGGCTGCAAATCATCGGCAAGCGCCATGCGGACGAAAGCGTGCTTGCGATGGCCGCGCGGTTCGAGCGCATACAGCCTTGGTTCGGGCGTTATCCGGGGTTGGCGGGATAGTCGCCGACTTCCCCTTTGTGGGGAGGAGAGAGCTAAATCGGCAGCTGCAGCAGTTCCGAAATCACCAGCCCCGCGGCACCCAGCAGCGCCGCGCCATCGCCCGCGTCGCCGGCGATGAATTCGATCGTGCTGCCGGGCCGCGGCGGCACCATGGCGCGGACATGTCTGGCGATGGCGTCGAGCAGGCGCGCGCCGCCCAGCACGACGTCGCCATGCAGGATGAAGATGTTGGGGGCCACCGTCTGCTGCAGATTTGCGATGCCAACGGCGACGTTGCATGCGTAGCGATCGAGCAGTTTCTCGGCTCCGGCCACTTGCCTTGCCGCCATGTCGGCGAGGCGGCCGGAATCGATCAGCGCAGGCTCGGGCAGGCCCGCGGCGGCGGCCTCGCGCCTGAGCCAGCTCAGCGTGGCGATGGTGTCCCAGCACCCGCGGCGACCACAGCGGCAGAGCTCGCCGTCGAGCTGCACGAAGGTGTGGCCGAGCTCGCCGCCGGCGCCCGCCGTGCCACGATAGAGATGGCCGTCGAAATAGAAGGCGCCGCCCAGCACTTCGCCGGTGTAGACGACCGCGAACTGCTTGACGCCGCGCCCGGCGCCGAACCAGCGGTCGCCAACCAGCAGCGCGCGCGGATGGTGGTCGAGTTTGACCGGCAGGCCGAAGCGCCGGCCCAGGTCGTCGGCCAATGGATAGCGATCGAGC
>NZ_RZTO01000582.1:0-4003 GCF_003997225.1 Mesorhizobium sp. M2C.T.Ca.TU.002.02.1.1 | reverse complement strand
TGTCGAAGCGGTCGGCGATCTCGCCGCCCAGCGCCGAAAGCAGCAGGAAGGGGGCCATGAAAATGGCGCCGGCCAGCGTCACCAGCGACGCGGCCTGATCCTTCGCCAGGGTGAAGAGAATGAGGAACACCAGCGTGTTCTTCAGGAAATTGTCGTTGAAGGCCGAGAGGAATTGCGTCCAGAAGAGAGGCGCGAAGCGCCGCGACATCATCAGATGGGTGTTCATGGCAATTTCCATTGGGCAAGTCCGGCCGGCAATCCGGTTGGACTGAGCGGACACTTGCGCGGTTTGAGCCTTGTTTATCGGGAAGCGGTTAAGCTTCGTTACTGCGAACCAATCCAATCCATTTGTTTCTTGTTCTCGGCGCATGGAATCGGTCGTCCGTGACCGGTCTCCAGGCCTTCCAGGCACTTGACTGTTTGCGGGCGTGGCTGTCGGCGAGCATCGATAGGATCCTTTCGTTTCAGCGTTAAGCCGGATCGGCGCCGGTCTGTTTCAGGCCGGATACATTACTTTGAACGTTGTTCACGATCACACCATAGCACATCGTGAACGGCGTTCAAGAGAAAAATGAACGACGTTCACGCCACTCGAAGCATGGTCAACAAAGCGAGCAGGCTGGTATGGAAGTGCTGGGCTTGTCCTCCGGCGGCCCGCGTCGGCGCGCAAACAGGGCAGTGTGAACCCTGCTCAGGTGGGCTTTTCGCCGATCACCTCGAACCGCTCAACCGTGCAATGCTCGCCGACCACGCCCAGCACGTCGGTCGAAGGCTGGTCCGCATCCGGCTGCTTCCATCGGACTTGGAAGGAAAACACGAAACGGTTGCCGATGGTGTCATGCTCCATGCCGACGAGGCGGGCATCGTAGCCGAGTGTCCGTATCATGCCATGGAGGTCGGGCGGCGAGCTGTTCGGCCATGAAACCGAAAGCATCGCCTTGTGGTCGCGCGAAATCTTGAGGTCGACCCATTTCAGCCCCTGCAGCGTGACCAGAGTCAGCACCGTCGCGATCGCGCCGAGGCCATATTGGCCGCCGCCGAAGGCGAGGCCGATCATGGTCATGATCCACATCGTGGCGGCGGTGGTGACGCCGGTGACGAGATCGCCCCGCCGCAGAATCGCGCCGCCGCCGATGAAGCCGACGCCGGTGAGCACCCCGAGCGGAAATCGCATCACATCCATGCGCACGAACGAGTCCGGCCCTTTGCCGGAGAGATCGAGAAGCATGTTGGCCTGGATCATGGCCACGCAGGCCGCCAAACCGACCAGTATGGTCGTTCGTAGCCCGGCGGAATGGCCGCGCGCCTCGCGGTTCAGACCGATGAGAAAGCCTGCCAGCAGCGTGAGCAGCAACCGCCCGACAAGGTCCGACCAGGTCGGATGAAGCGGCATGTCGCAGCAAAGCGGCTCAAACATCGGTCATCAGGGCAACGTAGCTCGCCGCGCCTCATTTGCATCTGGCACGTTCAACTATACTCGGCCAGGATGGTTCCTTGGCTGGCGCGCCTGTCACACTGGCAGCGGACGGCCCTCAATGGGCGGCGAGGCTGACCAGCAGCGCCAGCACCACGATGCCGACCAGCCCTGCGATGAAGATGATGCGCTGCGCGCGCGTGCGCAGGATGATCTCGCCCTGCCGGGCATTCTGTCCGGAGAAGACCGGCCCTTCGTCGTCGCGATCCTTGCTCATGACCTGCTCCTTCCCTTGGATGGGTGTGGAAGGTGTCTGAGCAGGAACCGATTTGTCGGCGTGAAGTTCCACCGCGTTTCGGCAAGGCGATATCCGCGACCGGGCGTCGAACCGGTCGCGGGGAGTGATCGGCTCAGCCGAATTTCGGGTCGAGGCTGCCCGACTTGTAGCGCTTGGCCATGTCGGCCAGCGGGATCGGCTTGATCTTCGGCGCATTGCCGGCGGTGCCGAACTGCTCGAAGCGCTCCTTGCAGAGCTTCTTCATCGCCGCCATGGCCGGCGTCAGATATTTGCGCGGATCGAACTCGCTCGGGTTCTCCGTCAGCACCTTGCGGATCGCGCCGGTCAGCGCCATGCGGTTGTCGGTGTCGATGTTGATCTTGCGCACGCCGTGCTTGATGCCCCGCTGGATTTCTTCCACCGGCACGCCCCAGGTCGGCTTCATCTGGCCGCCATATTTGTTGATGATCTCCTGCAGCTCCTCCGGCACCGAGGACGAGCCGTGCATGACGAGATGCATGTTGGGCAGGCGGCGATGGATCTCCTCGATGACATTCATCGCCAGCACCGCGCCGTCCGGCTTGCGCGAGAATTTGTAGGCGCCGTGGCTGGTGCCCATGGCGACCGCCAGCGCGTCGACATGGGTGTCGCGCACGAATTGCTCGGCCTGCACCGGATCGGTCAGCAACTGATCGTGGCTGATCGCGCCCTCGACGCCGTGACCGTCCTCCTGCTCGCCGCCGCCGCTCTCCAGCGAGCCGAGCACGCCGATCTCGCCTTCCACCGAAACGCCGCCCCAATGCGCCATGTCGACGACGCGCCGCGTGATCCCGGAATTGTAGGCGTAGTCGGCCGGCGACTTGCCGTCTTCCTTCAGCGAGCCGTCCATCATCACCGAGGTGAAGCCGTACTGAATCGCGGTGACGCAGGTCGCTTCGTTGTTGCCGTGGTCGAGATGCATGCAGACCGGGATGTCGGGATGGATCTCGACCAGCGCGTCGATCAGCTTGGCCAGCACCACGTCATTGGCGTAGGCGCGCGCGCCGCGGCTGGCCTGCAGGATGACCGGCGACTTGGTCTCCTCGGCCGCCTCCATGATGGCGAGCCCCTGTTCCATATTGTTCATGTTGAAAGCAGGCACGCCATAGCCGTGTTCGGCGGCATGGTCGAGCAATTGTCTCAGTGTGATGCGAGCCAACGAATAGTCTCCCGTATCTGGTTGCAGGCACAAAGTTACCAACGTCAGGCGCCATGGCCCGACCCGACTGCTTCTGGCCGGATTTCCGGCGGACCGCAACCACTCAAGTTGCGGTCCTGAAATCCAAATCGGTTTAGTTTCAATGCACCGCTCGCGGAGCGGTTCAGGCGGCGATACGTGCGCGCGCGGCGAGGATTTCGACGCAGGCCTTCGCCGCTTCCTTGCCCTTCACGCTGAAATGCTCATGGAAGAAGCGGTGATGCTCGGCGCTGTCATGGTAGTTGTGCGGCGTCAGCACCGCCGACAGCACCGGCACGCCGGTCACGAGCTGCACGTTCATCATGCCGTCGATGACGGCGCTCGCCACGAAGTCGTGCCGGTAGATGCCGCCATTGACGACGAAGGCGGTGCCGAGGATCGCGGCATAGCGACCCGTCTCGGCAAGCGTCTTGGCGTGCAGCGGGATCTCGTAGGCGCCCGGCACGTCGAAGATCTCGACGGCAAAGCCGCCAAGCGCGGCAAGCTCCGCCTCGAACGCCGTCACGCATTGGTCGACGATGTCGGCATGCCAACGCGCCCGGATGACGGCGACACGACGAGCAGTATGGTCTTTGAGAAAATGCTGATTCATGGGTCCTTCCTTCCGTTTCGAACCAGAATCAGGACGCACGACGCAAAAACGCGGCCCGCGCGAGCGGACCGTCTTTTAGCGATCGTTCTCTTCCATCCGGACTGTAACCGTCGGCCCCGGAATTGCACCGGATCTGCTGACCCTTCCGATTGCCGGAAGGCGCTCGCGGGCTTGGGTCGAAACCCTTACCGCCGGTGGGGACTTTCACCCCGCCCTGAGAACATTAACGGTGGTTTTATGGGAGAGGAGGAAGGTGCTGTCAATTGGCGTCTAGCCAATCTCTCCCTTATCGGGGATGCCCGGCAGGGTAGAGGAGGGCGGCGTTGCAGGATCAAGGTTCCTCGCCCCACGAAGTGGGCTAGGAGATTCACACATCTCGTAGGCTCCAGCCACGTGCGATGGATTGGAAGTACTGAAGGCCGTGGCGGAAGGTAATAGGGCCTGGCGGCTTGGACTTGGGATAGCCATCCCATCCTCCGAGCT
>NZ_RZTO01000581.1:0-4006 GCF_003997225.1 Mesorhizobium sp. M2C.T.Ca.TU.002.02.1.1 | reverse complement strand
GAATTTATAGCTGAAATTCACGCCTAGCGTCTGCAGCTTCACGTCCTGGTCGCGCTCGGTGAAAGTGTCCGAGGCGTCGAAATGCTCCTTGCCGAAATCGTAGTAGCGGTATTGCGCGCCGACGACGACATTGTTGGTCAAGGCATAGTCGACGCCGGCGCCGAGCGTCCAGCCGGTGCTGGTGCGGGTTCGGGCAAAGGTGGTGCCCGCCGCCTGCGAGGTCTCGATGCCGGCGAAAGCGACGCCGCCGATACCATAGATCAGCACGCGATCCATCGCGTAGCCGGCCTTGGCATTGATCGATCCGAACCACTTGACGTCGGTGCCGAATATGTTTCCCGGCGCGGCTTCAGTGGTGCCGTCGATCGAGGCGTAGTTGAGATCGGCCTCGGCGCCGATCACGGCCTGGTCGAACTGCCAGAGCCCCGCGACATGGCCGCCGACGAAACCGCCGTCGATGTCGGGCTTCACCGACCCGCCATCGACGGTGATGTCGGACCGGCCCCAGCCATAGCCGGCCTGCATGCCGGCATAATAGCCGGTCCAGTCGAAGCCGGGCGCGGTCATCGGCAGATCAGCGCCCAAGTCCGCCGCCCAGGCAGACCCGGACAGGGCAAGAAAGCCGGCACTGGCAAGCGTCAGTCGACGCATCGAGCGCTCCGAAATGGCGGTTCCGAGAAACTCCTGAGCGTAAACTAGCCCCATTCGTCGCCAAACGGAATTGTATCTCTGCAACAGTGGTTTACGACCTGACGCTCTGGCTCCAGGCGCCGACATTTGCGAAACTGGCCCATGCAGAGGACTCAGCCAATGACGAACGCCAAGCCGACAAGCGCCGCAAAGCCGAAGCCGTGGACGGAGGTGGTGACACATCTGGTCGATGTCGCGATGGGCCGAAAGCCCGCGGATCTGGTCATCCGCAATGGGCGCTGGGTGAATGTCCATTCGGGCGAGATCATCCCGGGCACCGATATCGCGATCGCCGCCGGCCGCTTCGCCTATTGCGGGCCGAATGCCGGCCACGCCATCGGGCAGGGAACCAAAGTGGTCGACGCCGGCGGACGCTATCTGGTGCCCGGCCTTTGCGACGCGCACATGCATGTCGAGAGCGGCATGGTGACGGTGACGGAATTCTGCCGAGCCGTGATCCCGCACGGCACGACCTCGATGTTCATCGATCCGCATGAGATCGCCAATGTACTTGGATTGCCGGGCGTTCGCCTGATGCATGACGAGGCGGTCGCGATGCCGATCAACGTGCATGTGCAGATGCCGTCCTGCGTGCCTTCGGCGCCGGGGCTGGAGCACGCCGGCGCCGAATTGACGGTCGCCGACGTGGCCGAGGCGATGACCTGGGAAAACATCATCGGGCTGGGCGAGGTGATGAATTTCCCCGGCGTCGCCGCCAACGATCCGGTGATGTCGGGCGAGATCGCCGAGACGGTCAGGGCCGGGAAGACGGTTGGCGGGCATTATGCGTCGCCCGATCTCGGTCTGCCGTTCCACGGCTATGTCGCGGGCGGGGCGGAGGACGACCATGAAGGCACGCGCGCGGAAGATGCGATCGCACGCGTGCGCCAGGGCATGAAGGCGATGCTGCGGCTGGGGTCGGCCTGGTACGACGTGGCGGCGCAGATCAAGGCAGTGACCGAAGGCGGCCTCGACCCGCGCAACTTCATCCTGTGCACCGATGACAGCCATTCGGGCACGCTCGTGCATGAAGGCCATATGGACCGCGTGGTGCGGCATGCCATCAGCCAGGGGCTGAAGCCGGTGACGGCGATCCAGATGGCGACGCTCAACACCGCCCAGCACTTCAGGCTGGAGCGCGAGATCGGCTCCATCGCGCCGGGACGCCTGGCCGATCTCCTGATCGTTTCCGACCTTGCCCAGATGGCCATAGACGAAGTCTATGGCCGCGGCGTCCGGCTGGCGAAAGCCGGCAAGCTCGAGATCGACATTCCTGCCTATGACTATCCGCAATCCGCGAAGAACACCGTCAGGCTCGGCAAGGCGCTCGCGGCGAAAGACTTCGACATTTTTGCGCCGCAGGGCGCCAACGAGGTGCGGGCGCGGGTTATCGGCGTGATCGAGAACCAGGCGCCGACGCGGGCTCTCGAGGCCGATCTCGCCGTCGAGGACGGGTTGGTCGCCATGGATCGCCGCAACGACATCTGCCAGATCGCGCTGGTCGAGCGCCATCGCGGCACGGGCGGCGTCACCAACGCCTTCGTTTCCGGATTCGGTTACGTGGAGGATTGCGCGATGGCGTCAAGCGTGGCGCATGACTCGCACCACGTCATCGTCGTTGGCACCAACAAGGAAGACATGGCTCTAGCCGTCAACCGGCTGAGCGAGGTGGGCGGCGGCGTCGTGCTTTATTCCAAGGGCAAGGAACTGGCGTTGGTCGAGATGCCGATCGCCGGCCTGATGTCCGACGAACGCGCCGAGATCGTCGCCACCAAGGCCGAGCAATTGACCGAGGCCATGCGCAAGGTCGGCTGCTCGCTCAACAACGCCTATATGCAGCACTCGCTGCTGGCGCTGGTGGTCATTCCGGAGCTCAGGATCTCGGATGTCGGCCTGGTCGACGTGACGACGTTCCAGAAGGTCGATCTTTTTATCTAGGGCAGATCATCCGCCGGTCGCGATGGTCAACACCTTGAACGGCGTGGTGATGACGACCTCCGCAACTGAACCGACCGCCTTGCCCAGGCCCTGGCCGATATTGTTGAGCTGCGTCGGGTCGGGCTCATCCGAGGCAAGGCCTGCTGGGGTGCGCAGCCGGTTGCCCAGCAATTGCACCAGGAAAGGGTTGTCGGCGAATTTGGCATGGTTCAGGCCGCCGTCGCCGCCCTTGGCCTGGGTCAGGTCGACGACCGTCACGCCGTAATTGGCCAGATCGGCGGCGTTGCCGTAATCGCCGACGCGCGGCTTGTCGCCGGAAATGAAGCTCGACAGCTTCAGCGCGCGGTCGTCGCCCGAAAGCAGGATGGCGAAGGGCTTGTCGGGCTTGCCGTAGCGGATCATCTGCTTCTTGAAGACATCGACGTCGATGTCGGGCGAGGCGAGGATGACATAGCCGAGCTTGCCGCCGAGATCGCGGTCGCCGGTGATGGCGAGCTGACGCAAAGCTTCCATCGTGAGCCAGGTGCCCATCGAATGGGCGATGATGTCGATGCTCTTGACGCGCGTCTTGGCAAGCATCCTGAGCGTCGCCTCGAGGTCGTCTCGCGCGGCGGTCGAGCTGTCCTTGTCGTAGATGTAGCCGGTCGCCTTGGCGCTCGATGCCCATGAGAACAGCACCGGCGTCCCGGGATATTTGGTGTCGTGCGCGATCTGCGTGATGCGGTAGATGCCGTCATCAAAACCATTGTTGAAGCCGTGCACGAACACCAAAGCGCGGTCGCCGCGCATGGAAACGTCGGCGCCGACCGCCTTGGCGAATTGCCGCGCGTCGCCATAGTGGACGACATCGGTGGCGGTGAACTGCTTGGCCGGATTGGAGTCGGCCGAGCCCTTGGCGCGCTCGATCGCGCCGACCTGATGGATCTTCGGCACGGTGACGTCCACGCGGGCGTAGCTGGTGGTCAGCGAACGGTCGCCGTCGAACACCTGGCGGGGATCCTTGGTCGCCTGCTGGCGGGTGGTGGCGACGAAGATCTCATGCCTGGCGGCAATGTCGGAGGCCGGCGCCGCAACCGCCTTGCGGTTGAGCAGATCGTGCGTGGGACCGGCACAGCCGGCGAGGGCGAGCGCGAGGGCAAGGCCGACAACGATCTTCACATGCACAGTCACCCGGGGTCCCCCAAGGGCGGCAAACTCTCTATTACTCCGATAAAGCCAGAGGGCTGCCGGGTCCAGTTCAAAGTCCATGCGGCGCGGAAACCCGCACCGATAGGGTTACTGCGCGGCCAGTTGGCGGATGCGGTCGGTCACATCGCGGTCGCTGGCAAAGCCATCGTCCTCACGCAGCCGCTGTCCGATCATCTGCACCATCATCGGG
>NZ_RZTO01000580.1:0-4008 GCF_003997225.1 Mesorhizobium sp. M2C.T.Ca.TU.002.02.1.1 | reverse complement strand
GTCTGAAGCTGGCCGATGCCGTCGATTTCGAAGCCGTCACCGGCAAGGGCGTTTCGGGCATGGTGTCGGGCCGGAAGGTCGCGCTCGGCAACGCGGCGATGATGGCGGATCTGGGCGTCGGAACGTCGGCGGCCGGGGCCGAGGCGCTGCAGGCCGACGGCAAGACGGCCATGTTCGTGGCCGTCGACGGGGGCTTCGCCGGCATCGTCGCTGTCGCCGATCCCGTAAAGGCAACGACGGCCGAGGCGATCAAGGCGCTGCATGACAAGGGGCTGAAGATCATCATGGCTACTGGCGACAATGAGCGCACTGCCAAAGCCATCGCCGGCAGGCTCGGCATCGACGATATCCGAGCCGGCCTGCTGCCGGACGGCAAGAGCGCGCTGGTGGAAGAGCTGCGCGGCAAGGGCGCTGTCGTCGCCATGGCCGGCGACGGCGTCAACGACGCGCCGGCGCTGGCCGCCGCCGATGTCGGCATCGCCATGGGCACCGGCGCCGATGTCGCGGTCGAAAGCGCCGGCATCACGCTGGTCAAGGGCGATTTGAACGGCATCGTCAGGGCGCGCACATTGGCCCAGGCGACGATCCGCAACATCCGCCAGAACCTGTTCTTCGCCTTCCTCTACAACGTGCTCGGCGTGCCGGTCGCCGCCGGCGTGCTCTATCCGCTCACCGGCACGTTGCTGTCGCCGATGATCGCCGCGGCGGCGATGAGCCTGTCGTCGGTGTCGGTCATCGCCAATGCCTTGCGGCTGAGAACATTGAAACTCTGAGCAAAGCCCCCAGATACGCTATCCAACAGAAGGAGACCTTGATGACCTTGGCCAAGAAAATCGTGCTGCTTTTGATGGCGGCGGGAATGCTGCTTGCCGTCTTCCTCGAAAGCGTGCCGGCCTCGTCCGAGGAGATGAAGCACGACATGTCCAAGATGGGGATGGGCGCCCAGAGCCCGGCCACGACGGGCTATGAGGCGGCGATGAAGAAGATGCACAAGGACATGGCGATCAAATACAGCGGCAATGCCGATGTCGACTTCGTCCGCGGCATGATTCCGCATCACCAGGGCGCCATCGACATGGCCAAGGTGGTGATCGCCAACGGCAAGGACCCGGAAATCCGCAAGCTCGCCGAAGGCGTGGTCACGGCCCAGGAGGCCGAGATCAAGCAGATGCAGGACTGGCTTGCCAAGCATCCGGCGAAGTAGCCACCGCGGGCGGGCAGCCTCAGAAATCCAGGCAGCCACGAGCCTTCGGTCTGGATTTCCGGCCAAGGCTGTGCTGCCATCCGGCATCCTACGGAGAAAGCCATGCCCGCGTCGATCAGAACCCTGAAGCTGCCGTCCGGCGAAGCCGTTCCGGTGCTGGGTCAGGGCACCTGGAAGATGGGCGAGGACCGGCGCCACCGCGCAGATGAGGTGGCGGCGCTGAAGCTCGGGCTCGACCTTGGCATCACGCTGATCGACACGGCGGAGATGTATGCCGGCGGCGGCGCCGAGGAAGTGGTGGCGGAGGCGATCGCCGCGCGCCGCGACGAGACTTTCCTGGTCTCCAAGGTGCTGCCCTCCAACGCCTCGCGCGCCGGCGTCAAGCGCGCCTGCGAGAGCAGCCTGAAGCGGCTTTCCACCGATCGCATCGATCTCTATCTGCTGCATTGGCCGGGCAGCGTGCCACTGTCCGAAACCGTTGAAGCCTTCGAGGCCCTGAAGGCTGAAGGCAAGATCCGCCACTGGGGCGTCAGCAATTTCGACACCGACGAGATGGAAGACCTTGTCGGTCTGCCGTCCGGCGGCAATGTGCAGACCAATCAGGTGCTCTACAATCTTTCGCGCCGAGGCCCTGAATTCGATCTGGCCCCGTGGTGCGCGGAGCGCGGCATCCCGCTGATGGCTTATTCGCCGGTGGAGCAGGGTGCGCTCGCGCGCAACGCTGGGCTCGAAGCCGTAGCCACGCGCCACAACGCCACCGCCGCGCAGATCGCGCTCGCCTGGGCGATGGCGCAACCGGGCGTCATCGCCATCCCGAAAGCTGGCCGCCAGGAGCATGTGCGCCAGAATGCGGCCGCGCTCGACATCGAGCTGACGGCGCAGGATTTCGCCGATCTCGACCGCGCCTTCCCGCCGCCGACACGCAAGCGCGGCCTGGAAATGATCTAGTCGAACGTCGATCCGGATTTGTAACTGGATAGAGAGCAGGCATTGGAACGAATTTCAGCCGGACCCCATCACACGGCTTACAAAATCGGCGACTTGACTGTCACCTCACTGCGCGACGGTTATGTCGACATGCCGGTCCGGCGGCTGCATAAGCCGGGAGGCGAGCCATTCGGCAACGATCTCCCGTCGCAGGTACCGCTCTTCGAAGGCGCGCTCAGATTGTCGGTCAATGCCTTTGCCATCGACGACGGCCAAGACATCACGCTGATCGATACGGGCTCCTCGAACGCCTGGCACCCGACGATGGGTTTTCTGCCGCAGGCTCTGAGCGAGGCGAAGATCGCCGTCGATCGGATACGCACGGTTGCCTTCACCCACACGCATCTCGACCATATCCATGGGCTTGTCCTTGCCGATGGTCGCGACGGCTTCCCGCAGCTCTCCCGCTTGCTTGTCCCTCGAACCGAACTCGACATGTTCCGGTCGGTAGCGAGATTGAGCCGCTTCCATGATCGGACAGAACCTTTGGACCCCGGACAGAGCCTGAGCGCGAACATAGAGGCGGTCGCCGCTGCCGGCCACGAAATCGGCCACACCGGCTTTCGTGTCACGAGCCGCGGCGAGACATTGCTGGTCTGGGGCGACCTCGTGCATGTGCCATCGCTGCAGTTCGAACGGCCGGAGGTCGCATGGGAATTCGACGCCGACCAGGAACAGGCGCGGGCAACCCGGCTGCGCATCTTGGGGCTTGCCGCCGACAACGGCTGGTGCGTGGCGGGAGCGCATCTCGATTCGCCGGGCGTCGGCCGGGTTTCCCGAACTGGAACCGGCTTCCGCTTCGAACCTTTGTAGGGCTTTGGTTAAGTCTTGGCCGGCAGCCCAAGCCGCATCCTCAATCGGCGCAAGGCCCTTGAAAACACATCGAGATCATTGGCGGCGCGGGCAAGCGTGAGCGCTCCCTGGATGGCGGCGACGGCTTCCTCGGCCAACTCGCCGGCTTCGCCCGCTCGGTGCCCGGAGCGCTCCAGAGCGCCGGCAAGGTGCGTGACCCAGCGGCCGAAATAATCCCTTATCTGGTCGGCGAAGAGATCGCGCGATTCATCGAGCGCGAAGGCACCGATCAGGCAAACGCGCCGCCCCGAGCGGAAATAGCTGTCCGTCCCCGCGAGCATATGCTCGATCCCCGCCAGCGGATCGCTGCTGTCGCTTAACGGCGCGAAGACATTCTCCTCGAACCAGCCGTCGATATGGGCAATGACGGCTCTCGCCATCTCTTCCTTGCCGCCGGGAAAGAAGTGGTAGAGGCTTCCTTTGCCGAGCCCCGTCGCTTCGCCGATCAGGACCAGGCTGGCGCCTTCATAGCCATGCTCGCGGAAGACTTCCGCAATGATCCCCAGCAACTGGTCGCGATCTGGCGCGATCCGTCGCATGCTTAGTGTTCCTGGTTGAGCATGATCTTTTCCAAAACCCGCTACACACTTCTTGGGGTCATGCTCTAAAGCCCGAGCTCCGAGAGGCCGGGATGGTCGTCCGGCCGGCGGCCGAGCGGCCAGTGATATTTCCGCTCGCGCTCGGTGATCGGCAGGTCGTTGATGCTTGCCACGCGGCGGCGCATCAGGCCTGCCTCGTCGAACTCCCAGTTCTCATTGCCGTAGGAACGGAACCAATGCCCGCTGTCATCGCGCCATTCATAGGCGAAGCGCACTGCGATGCGATTCTCGTTCCAGGTCCAGACCTCCTTGATGAGGCGGTAATCCAACTCGCGCGCCCATTTGCGCTTGAGGAAGCCGACGATCTCGCCGCGGCCCGAGACGAATTCGGCCCGGTTCCGCCAGATGCTGTCCTCTGTATAGGCA
>NZ_RZTO01000057.1:0-14048 GCF_003997225.1 Mesorhizobium sp. M2C.T.Ca.TU.002.02.1.1 | reverse complement strand
GGCAAAGATAGCGGCACCACACGCGCTTGTTGCGCCCGTAGAGAAAGCCGATCAGCGCGGCGGCAAAAGTCGAGCCGCCGAGGATAAGCAGCGTCGGACGAGGATACTGATAAACGCTCGTCATCTGGCCGTAGAGCGTCGTGCAGGCGAATGCGACGGTGGGCCAACCTGGCCACATCAGCCAGCGCGGTATAGCCCTGCCGCGCCCGCGGCCGCTGGCGAATTCGCTTATCGCGCCTTCGGGGCAGAAGATGCCGCACCATATCCGCCCGACCAGCGCGGTGCTCAAGAGCACGAGCGGCCACCAGATACCCCAGAAGATGAATTGGGCGAAGCGCGTGAAATTGGTCCACAGATAGGCCGCGCGGTCAGGAAGCGGCAGGAAGACGGGCACGATCAGCAGAACGCCGTAGACGAGCACCATCGTCCATTGCGCCATCCGAATGGTCGTCTGGTGGCGTTGGAGCCAATCGCCGATCCTGCGCCAGACATCGTCGGGTTGAACGGAAGGGGCGTGCGGCGGAACGATCGTTATCGTCATGGGGAGGGTTGCATGCGATGCAGGCGCGGTGAACGCAGCAGCGCCAGCACGGCAATCCAGTAGATTGCATAGGCCAGGATGGTTGCGAGTTCAGGACGGGCACGATAGCCGGTCATGCTGGCAACCAGGCCTCCCAGCCTGCCCGTATCGTCAAGGAGCCAGGACGTGTCCCAAACTGCCCCGGACAGCGGCGGGACCAGCTCCAACCCGATGGCGCGGTCGAGCGCGGTCATCAAAAGCGACCCCGCCAGAAACAACAGCAGGACCTCGCTCACCCGGAAGAAGACTTTCCAGGGAAAGCGTTTGGCGGCAATATGGATCAGCCAGTAGGACGCGGCGGCGAAGGCGAGTCCGGCGGCGACGGCCGCCAGTGTTCCGAGAAGTGTCGTGCGCCCGGCGGATGCCAGGAGGCCGTAGAGGAAAACGACGGTCTCGCTGCCTTCCCGCATCACGGCGATTGCCACCAACAGGAACAGTCCCACCCAATTGCCGGCGGTCAAGGCTCGCTCGGCGCCGCGCTCGAGATCCTGTTTGAGCCCTCTGCCTTGCCGGTGCATCCAGACCACCATCTGCAGTATGAGCAACGCGGCGAGCGCGGCCATGCCGATCTGGAAATAGTCCGCGCGCTCTCCGTCGAGCAGGCTCTCCAGGAACAGGATGACGCCGGCCAGCAGAAGGGCTCCGCCCAGTCCGGCGGCGACGCCGGTCCACAGGAAATATCGCGCTGTTGCCGCTCTGGCGCCCGCGTGATGCGCCAGCCATCCCTGGAGGATGCCGACGACCAGAATTGCTTCGGTGCTTTCTCGCCAGACCACGAAGGCGACCTGTCCGAACAGTGCAGTCATCGAGCCTGCGGCTCTCTGGCGATAAGCGTGGCAGGCGGCATGCCGGGGTGAAAATCGTCGAAGAACCGGTACTCGCCGGGATCGAGGCGTCGGATCACGATAAACGAATTCGCCCCAGGCCCCAGCACCTTCTCCTTGCGTAGCTCAATGCTTTCGAACTCCGCAGGGCTGGACCCACTGTTGCGAAGTTCCAAAGTGAACTGGGCGTTGGCCGGCACTTCGAGAGACGGCGGCGTGATCGCTCCATCCTTGAGGTCGACCACGAAGGTGGGACTGTCGTCCGCGACCGCGATGGTCGCCAGCAGGCAGGCTCCGGCAACAATCGCCGGGCCGATCGAAGCCCTATCCATCGCTTTTTCCTTTGCGTTGCGGGGCCGACACGAGACGAGGGATCTGCGTGAAACCGGTCCTTGCTAGTAGCCGCCCTTTTTGCCCACGCCGGCGAAGGTGAATTCGTATTCGACCCGGAAGGGTTCGGGCCAGGCCGCGACGCCCGTCTCCTTGTCGACATGCCGTCCGAACTGTGGGAGAGCGCCGGATCCCTCAAAGGAAATCGTGTAGCTCAGGCTGTATTTGCCCGGTCCCATCAGCTTCAAATTGTCGCCATAGTGCGGACCGTCGCTGGCGACCATGGGCATCAAGACACCGCCGGTCTGCTGATTGTTGTCGAGCCGGGTCAGCAGATATTCGATCTTGAGGTTGGGGATCCAATCGCCTTCGGCAAAGCCATTGGCATTGCCGCGCATCGCATGGATATCGGCCTCGAGATGAATGTCGGATTCGGCGGCCGGTTTCATCATGTGAGCCGGCTCCATCTCGATCGGCTGCAGATACACCGCGCCGATTTCCATACCGTTCATGGGTTGAGGCTTGCCGATGGGATATTCCATCGCGCAGGCGCCCGATGCGCCGGCGAGCAGGGCCACGATGGATGAAAACAAAATCGACTGACGTGGCATACCGGCCTCCTTGCTCCCGAGGCACGGACCTGTGCCTCCAGCGGGTATCTCCGGACGGTGTTGAAACGGGTCTCGACCTGTTCCGGATCGGCAAGTCGATAACATGATCCTGTTTGTCTACTTATTCGCCGGATCGATTGGCTCTTTGCGCTGGCGCAAAGAGCGCGACATTTTCTCGAGTGTCGCGTTCTCCCGGCCACAAGGTTATCCCCGTGCGTGCAGCGGCAAGCCGCGCGCCAATGAACGCACCATGCCGACGAACGTCACCGTCCACGCCGCCAGGGCGATGTAGAGGAACGCATGGGGCAGGGCCGACAGAAAGCCGAATTCCATGGCGCGATCCATCTGCCAGGTGCAGGCGGCGTACATGCCGAGCGGAAATACCGCTCCCCAATACAATGGGTCATATTCGAACGGGAAACGCTCGTAGCCATAGCGCCAGATCCCCAGCAGAAGCAGCATGGGTATCCACCAGGTTCCGGTCGCCCAGTAGAAGACCGTGAACCCCTTCAGGAAGGGCAGCAGGGACATCAGGTACGGCGCGTGCGGCGCGTTCAGTATCAGCAAGGATCCGGCCAGCGTCGAAATTGCCATCGCGCCCATGTTGATCCAATAGGGCGGCGCCAGATCGCCGGGCGAAAAGCGAAAGAACGCATAGCGGTAGAAGATCAGCGACATCATCCAGATGTAGAGCATGCCACCCCACAGCCACATCGACAAAGCCATCAGATTGAGCTCGAGCCGATAGGGCTGGTCGATGCGCGCGGCAAGCAGCGCGGTGGACACGGACAGGGCCTGTGTCGCGACCACCGCCAGCAGCCAGCCGCCGTTGATGCCCTTGTCGAGCGTGGGTTTTTCGCGCCTGACGGTGAAGGCCGTGAAGATCGTGTAGGTCAGGCAGACCCACAGAACGACGGCCAGAGCCCACAAGGCCGCGCCCGCGGCGATGTTCTCACGCAGGATCATGAACTGGCTGGCCAGGATGCCGGTGCCGGCCACCGTCGTGAAATAGCCGGGTCCGGCAAGATGAGCGACCATGTCGCCGAAGAACCGTCGGGGATAACGCCAGGCCCGCAAAGCGTAGAGCAGCCACAGGACGGCATATTGCCCGATGTTGAGAACGAACAAGGCGAGCGCGAGGTTCGGATGCTCCATCATGGAGGCCGCGAGAGACACGATGCCGGTGGCCATGACCAGCGCGAAATAGGCTGGTGACATATCCGCCAGATTCAGGTCCCGCCGCGCCGGGTTCGAGCCACTGCTTCCGATCGTCATCTCTTTGACCGCAACACCATCGACCGGGAACGAGGAGCTGCGAAGCGGCGATCGCAAATCGCTCCACGGCCGGCGACAGCCGAAGAGATCGCCAGATCGACCTGCTGGCGTTGATCTGGGTCAACCGAATCCGTTCGCTGGGCAAGGCCGATAGTCCGACCAGCGGCGCTCTCGACATTTGCGATGACGGCGGGCCAGCCGTAAAGGCCAGTCAGATTGCCCCATCAGATTGCAGAGTCCTCGGCGTCCGCTCCGTCGATGAGCGGGTCGGGCGTGCATGCTGCGGCAAGGCGGCGCGCATCGAGGATTGCGATCGTCTGGCCGTCGACCCTGATGCCCGATTGTCCCAGGCTCGACAATGCACGCGAAAATGATTCGCGCGTGATGCCGAGCTCCGAGGCGATGAGCGTCTTCTCGAACGGCAGAACGGCCCGGTCCGGCGTGCCCTGCCGTTTCGACAGCGCCAGGAGATAACATCCGACACGCTGGGTCGCCGTCCTCAACTTGAGGTTCTTGATCTGACGGACCATGCGCCGGAATTGGTGCGCGAGGCTTCCGATCACGGCGTGCGCCAGCAAAGGGTCCGCATCGACGGCCGCGCGAAATGCCGCCGCATGAATCAACAAGAGCCGTGAAGGCTCAGGCACCCGTGCCTGCATGAGATAGGGCGCATCGGTCAGAACGGCGGCGGGGATGATGAGATCCGGAGCCCTGACAGCCTCGATCAAGACTTCACGACCTTCGGCCGATCGTCCGAACAATTGCGCGGATCCCGCCAGCACCACCAGTTGGAAATTCGGCACTTCGCCTTGTTCGAACAGAACCGTGCCTGGCGACACGCTGTGCACCACGGCATGCCGCAGCAGCTCGTCCCGTCGGGATGCGGCTAGCCCCCGAAACAGCGGCAATTCTTCGGGCGCCACGTCGCCATGTGTCATTTCATCCAGCAAAAATTTCTTCTCCAATTTCAGGCCTTCCGGCCATCGCCGTATCGTCTGTGACAAATGTCACGCCGTGCCTTGATTTAGATCAATGCCGGGCGATGCCGGCTTAGCCATTTTGTCCTTGAGCGGACGAGAGTCCGATCCTTGAGAGCAACTGTCGAAGGGGCTGCCGGTGATCAAACCGACTGTCAATGCGAAGTCCGGTCAAATCCTGGGTGCAAGCACGGCCGCATTTACGGTCTGCTTCGCGGTCTGGACCATCTTCTCCATTATAGGCATTCGCATTCGCCAGGAACTCGGCCTCACCGAGACGCAGTTCGGCCTGCTCGTCGGCACGCCGATCCTGACGGGCTCCCTGATAAGGGTCGCGCTTGGCATCTGGACCGACCGCTACGGCGGCCGGATCGTCTTCACGATGAACATGCTGGCCGCCGCGGTAGCGACTTTCCTGCTGTCCTACGCCCACACCTATCCGCAGATGCTGGTTGCGGCCCTCGGCGTCGGCATCGCCGGCGGTTCCTTTTCGGTCGGTGTCGCCTATGTGTCGCGCTGGTTTCCGCCGCAAAGGCAGGGCACGGCGCTGGGAATCTTCGGCGCGGGCAATGTCGGCGCCGCGGTCACCAAATTCCTCGCCCCCTTCGTGCTCGTCGCCTTCGGATGGCAGGCGGTTGCCCAGGTCTGGGCGGCGGCCCTCGTCGTCATGGCCATCATCTTTTGGCTCACGACGGCTGACGACCCGGTCATCGTCGAACGCCGGCGTTCCGGCATCAAGCCGAAAAGCGCCTGGCTCGAGCTCGAACCTCTGAAGAACGTCCAGATCTGGCGTTTCGCGCTCTACTATTTCTTCGTCTTCGGCGCCTTTGTCGCGCTCGCGCTCTGGCTGCCGCAATATCTCATCAATGTCTACGGCCTCGACATCAAGACGGCCGGCATGATCGCAGCCTTCTTCTCGGTGCCGGCGAGCCTGTTCCGTGCCTATGGCGGACATCTTTCGGACAGCTTCGGCGCCCGCCGCGTGCTCTATTGGACCTTCTTCGTGTCGGTCGTGACGACCTTTGTCCTGTCTTATCCGCCGACCGACTACATCGTTCACGGCGTCAACGGCACGACGACCTCCTTCCACATCGAGATGGGCCTTTTCGGTTTCATCGTCACGATCTTCGTGCTCGGCTTCTTCATGGCGCTCGGCAAGGCCGCCGTCTACAAGCACATCCCGGTCTACTATCCCAACCATGTCGGTTCGGTCGGCGGACTCGTCGGCATGATCGGCGGCCTCGGCGGCTTCGTGCTGCCGATCCTGTTCGGCCTGCTGCTCGACCTGACCGGCCTCTGGACGAGCTGCTTCATGGCGCTCTTCCTGCTGGTCTCGGGCGCGCTGCTGTGGATGCACATGGCCATCCGCCAGATGGAGCGCGGAACAGTCGGCGAGGCCCTTGCCAAGCTGCCGCCCTTCCCGGAAATGCAGCAAATGCCGGAGCCGGTGGCAAAGACCCGGACGGGCGGCGCCCTTACGGACTGGCGTCCCGAGGACAAGACTTTCTGGGCCGAAACCGGCCGCCGCATCGCCAAGCGCAATTTGTGGCTTTCGATCCCGGCGCTGCTGCTTTCCTTCGCCATCTGGCAGGTATGGTCGGTCGTCGTCGCCAAGCTTCCGCTCGTCGGCTTCACCTTCACCACGGACCAGCTTTTCTGGCTCGCCGCTCTGCCCGGGATCTCCGGGGCGACGCTGCGCATCTTCTATTCCTTCATGGTGCCGATCTTCGGCGGCAGGCTCTGGACGACGCTTACCACCTGGTCGCTCATCATCCCGGCGGTCGGCATCGGCTATGCCGTGCAGAACCCCGACACGCCCTATGTCGTGCTGCTGATCCTGGCGCTGCTGTGCGGCTTCGGCGGGGGCAACTTCGCCTCCTCCATGGCCAACATCTCCTTCTTCTTCCCGAAGGCGGAGAAGGGAAATGCGCTTGCGCTCAACGCCGGCCTCGGCAATCTCGGCGTCAGCGTCGTCCAGTTCGTCGTACCGCTGGCGATCACCACCGGGATTTTCGGCTGGCTCGGCGGCGATCCGGCCATGGTCAAGGGACCGGCCGGCGACGCGCCGCTCTGGCTGCAGAACGCCGGCTTCGTCTTCGTCCCGTTCATCATAGTCTCGGCCTTCGCGAGCTGGTTCGGCATGAACGACATCGCTTCGGCCAAGGCGTCCTTTGCGGAGCAGGCCGTGATCTTCCAGCGCCGCCACAACTGGATCATGTGCTGGCTTTACACCGGCACTTTCGGATCCTTCATCGGCTATTCGGCGGGCTTCCCGCTGCTCACGAAGATGCTGTTTCCGGACGTCAACGCGCTCCAGTTCGCCTTTCTCGGCCCGCTCGTCGGCGCCCTCTCGCGCTCGGGCTCCGGCTGGCTTGCGGACAGATACGGCGGCGCGCGCGTCACCTTCTGGGCCTTCGTTCTGATGATCGCAGGCGTTGCCGGGGTCTTGTGGTTCATCGGCATCAAGGATCAGCCGGGCGCGTTCATGGGCTTCTTCGCTTCCTTCCTGCTCCTGTTCTTCGCCACCGGCGTCGGCAACGCCTCCACTTTCCAGATGATCCCGGTGATCATGGCCAAGGAGATGGGCCGCTTGTTGCCGAAGGCCAACGCGGAAGCGCGTCGCCAGCAGGCGGAGAAAGAATCCGCCGCCATCACCGGCTTCACCTCGGCGATCGCGGCCTTCGGCGCCTTCTTCATCCCCAAGAGCTACGGCACCTCGATCGCGCTCACGGGCTCGCCGAACGCCGCGTTGTGGGCGTTCCTTCTGTTCTACGTGAGCTGCCTTGCCATCACCTGGGCTGTCTACACCCGCAAAGGCGGCCTTCTCCACGACATCGAGCGCGCCAAGCGCGGCGCGCCCGTCCATCCGGCCGCAGCCGAATAACCAGGGAAAAACCAATGTCGCATTTTCTCGACCGGCTAACCTTCTTCCGCAAGACCGTCGACAGCTTCTCCGACGGCCACGGGATCGTGACCAATGAGGACCGCTCCTGGGAAGACGGCTACCGCAAGCGCTGGCAGCACGACAAGATCGTGCGCTCCACCCACGGTGTGAACTGCACCGGCTCCTGCTCGTGGAAGATCTACGTCAAGGGCGGCATCGTCACCTGGGAGACGCAGCAGACCGACTATCCGCGCACGCGGCCCGATCTGCCCAATCACGAGCCTCGCGGCTGCGCGCGCGGCGCCTCCTACAGCTGGTATCTCTATTCCGGCGCCCGGGTGAAATACCCGATGATCCGTGGCAGGCTGTTGAAGCTATGGCGGGCCGCCCGCGCCAAGATGACGCCCGTCGCGGCCTGGGCCTCGATCGTCGAGGATGCGGAGAAGCGCCAATCCTACATCTCGATCCGCGGCCATGGCGGCTTCGTGCGCGCCACCTGGGACGAGGTGAACGAGCTCGTTGCGGCCGCCAATGCCTACACCGCCCGCAAGCATGGCCCGGACCGCATCATCGGCTTCTCGCCGATCCCCGCCATGTCGATGGTCTCCTACGCAGCGGGCTCGCGCTATCTGTCGCTGCTCGGCGGCGTGTGCATGTCGTTCTACGACTGGTATTGCGACCTGCCGCCGGCAAGCCCGCAGACCTGGGGCGAGCAGACCGACGTGCCGGAAAGCGCCGACTGGTACAATGCCGGCTTCATCATCGTCTGGGGCTCCAACGTGCCGCAGACGCGCACGCCCGACGCGCATTTCTACACCGAGGTGCGCTACAAGGGTACCAAGAGCGCGGTCGTCTCGCCGGATTATGCCGAGGCGACGAAGTTCGCCGACATCTGGCTCAATCCGAAGCAGGGAACCGACGCCGCGCTGGCGCTCGCCATGGGCCACGTCATCCTGCGCGAATACCACCTCGATCGCAGCGTGGCGTATTTCGACGACTACGCCCGGCGCTACACCGACATGCCCTTCCTGGTGCGGCTTGCCGAGCGCGACGGCAGGCTCGTCCCGGAGCGCATGCTGCGCGCTTCCGAGATCAGGGGAGCCCTCGGCGAGAAGAACAACCCGCAATGGAAGACGGTCGCCATCGACGAGGCGACGGACGCGCTGGTCGCGCCGCTCGGATCGGCCGGCTACCGCTGGGGCGAGCAAGGCAAGTGGAACCTCGAGGAAAAGGACGGCAAGGGGAGGGATGTTCGGCTGAAGCTCACCCTTGCCGGCGACGGAGCCGACATCGCGGCCGTCGACTTCCCGTATTTCGGCGGCCGCGCCAGCGAGCATTTCGTGGCCACCGAGCATGGCGAGATCCTGACCCGGAATATCCCGGTCCGCACCATCAAGACCGTCGACGGGCCGGTGAAGGTGGCGACGGCCTACGACCTGCTCATGGCCAATTACGGCCTCGACCGCGGCTTCGGCGGCGCCAATGTCGCCGCTTCCTATGACGACGACGTGCCGTTCACGCCCGCCTGGGCCGAGCGCGTCACCGGGGTCAAGCGCGACGCCATCGTCACCGTGGCGCGCGAGTTCGCCACCAATGCCGAAAAGACCAACGGGCGCTCGATGGTGATCCTGGGCGCCGGTCTCAATCACTGGTACCACATGGACATGAACTACCGGGGGATCATCAACCTCCTGGTGTTCTGCGGCGCCATCGGTCAGTCTGGCGGCGGCTGGTCGCATTATGTCGGCCAGGAAAAGCTGCGCCCGCAGACCGGCTGGACGCCGCTCGCCTTCGCGCTCGACTGGTCGCGCCCGCCGCGCCACCAGAACTCGACGTCCTTCTTCTACGCACACACCGACCAATGGCGATATGAGACCCTGACGGCTGAGGAGATCCTATCGCCGACGGCGCCCGAAGGGGACTGGAGCCAGAGCTTCATCGACTACAACGTCCGCGCCGAGCGCATGGGCTGGCTGCCTTCCGCGCCGCAGCTGAAGCAGAATCCGCTCGACATCGCCAAGCGCGCTTCGGCGGCCGGCCTCGAGGTCAAGGACTATGTGGCGGGGGCGCTGAAGTCCGGTGAGCTCGACCTCGCCTGCGAGGACCCGGACGATCCGGCCAACTGGCCGCGCAACATGTTCGTCTGGCGCTCCAACATCCTCGGTTCTTCCGGCAAGGGCCACGAATACTTCCTCAAGCACCTGCTCGGCACCAGGCACGGGGTCATGGGCAAGGATCTCGGCGCCGAAGGCAAGGTGCGCAACAAGGAAGTCGTCTGGCACGACGAGGCGCCGCAGGGAAAGCTCGACCTCCTGGTCACGCTGGACTTCCGCATGTCGACGACCTGCGTCTACTCCGACATCGTGCTGCCGACCGCGACCTGGTACGAGAAGAACGATCTCAACACGTCCGACATGCATCCCTTCATCCATCCGCTGTCGGCGGCGGTGGATCCGGCCTGGGAAGCGCGCTCGGACTGGGATATCTACAAGGGTCTTGCCAGGGCCTTTTCCGATGTCGCACCGGAGGTGCTGGGCGTGGAGAAGGACGTCGTCCTCATCCCCATCCAGCACGACACGCCCGGCGAGATCGCCCAGCCCTTCGACGTCGCCGACTGGAAGCGCGGCGAGATCGAGCCGATCCCGGGCAGGACGATGCCGGCGGTGAGCGTCGTCACGCGCGACTATCCGAACCTTTACGCCCGCTTTACCGCGCTCGGCCCGCTGATGACCGAGATCGGCAATGGCGGCAAGGGCATCAGCTGGAAGACGGAGCATGAAATCGCGGCGCTCGGCGCGCTCAACGGCGTCCAGGCCGCCGGCCCCGCCAAGGGGCTGCCGAGGATCGAGACCGACATCGACGCCACAGAAGTCATCCTGATGCTCGCGCCCGAAACCAATGGCGAGGTCGCGGTCAAGGCCTGGGAGGCGCTTTCCAAGGCGACCGGCCGCGACCACGCCCATCTCGCCATCCCGAAGGAAGACGAGAAGATCCGCTTCCGCGACATTCAGGCCCAGCCGCGCAAGATCATCTCCTCGCCGACCTGGTCCGGCATCGAGAGCGAGAAGGTCTGCTACAATGCCGGCTACACGAACGTCCACGAACTGATCCCGTGGCGCACCCTGACCGGGCGCCAGCAGCTCTATCAGGATCATCTGTGGATGCGGGCCTTCGGCGAAGGCTTCGTCACGTGGAAGCCGCCGGTCGACCTGAAGACGATTCCCGCCGTCAAGGGACTGAGACCCAACGGCAACAAGGAAATCGTCCTCAACTTCATCACGCCCCACCAGAAATGGGGCATCCACTCCACCTATACCGACAATCTCCTGATGCTGACGCTCAATCGCGGCGGTCCGGTCGTGTGGATTTCGGAGACCGACGCCAAGGCCGCGGACATCGTCGACAACGACTGGGTCGAGGTCTTCAACGCCAACGGAGCGCTGACAGCCCGCGCCGTCGTCTCCCAGCGCGTCAAGCAGGGCATGATGCTGATGTATCACGCGCAGGAGAAGATCGTGAACACGCCGGGCTCCGAGCTGACCGGCAACCGCGGCGGCATCCACAATTCGGTGACGCGCACCGTGCTCAAGCCGACGCACATGATCGGCGGCTACGTCCATCAAGCCTACGGCTTCAACTACTACGGAACCGTAGGCTCCAACCGCGACGAGTTCATCGTCGTCCGCAAGATGGCGGCCGTCGACTGGCTCGAGGAACCCCTGCAAGACCATACTGCCAAGGAGGCCGCAGAATGAAGATCCGCGCTCAGATCGCGATGGTGCTGAACCTCGACAAATGCATCGGGTGCCACACCTGCTCGGTCACCTGCAAGAACGTCTGGACCAACCGGGAAGGCGTCGAATACGCATGGTTCAACAATGTCGAGACCAAGCCCGGCGTTGGTTATCCCAAGGAGTGGGAGAACCAGCAGAAATGGAACGGCGGCTGGCGGCGCAAGAAGAACGGCAAGATCGAGCCGAAGATCGGCGCCAAGTGGCGTATCCTCGCCAACATCTTCGCGAATCCTGATCTGCCGGAGATCGACGACTACTACGAGCCGTTCACCTTCGACTACCAGCATCTGCACACGGCGAAGGAATCGAAGGCCTTCCCCACGGCCCGTCCGCGCTCGGCCATCACCGGCGAGCGGATGGAAAAGATCGAATGGGGACCGAACTGGGAGGAGATCCTCGGCGGCGAATTCGAGAAGCGGTCGAAGGACGTGAACTTCGAGGGCGTCCAGAAGGACATCTACGGCCAGTTCGAAAACACCTTCATGATGTATCTGCCGCGCCTGTGCGAGCACTGCCTCAACCCGGCCTGCGCGGCGGTGTGCCCGTCGGGCGCCATCTACAAGCGCGAGGAGGACGGTATCGTCCTGATCGATCAGGACAAGTGCCGCGGCTGGCGCATGTGCGTCTCCGGCTGCCCCTACAAGAAGATCTACTACAACTGGTCGTCGGGCAAATCGGAGAAGTGCATCTTCTGCTTTCCGCGCATCGAGGCGGGCCAGCCGACGGTCTGTTCGGAAACCTGCGTCGGGCGTATCCGCTACCTCGGCGTGATCCTTTACGACGCCGACCGTATCGAGGCGGCTGCCAGCACTCCCGATGAGAAGGACCTCTATCAGGCGCAGCTCGACGTCTTCCTCGATCCGAACGATCCGGCCGTCATCGCCCAGGCCCGCGCCGACGGGATTCCCGACAACTGGCTGGAGGCGGCCAAATTGTCGCCGATCTGGAAGATGGCGATGGAGTGGAAGATCGCCTTTCCGCTCCACCCGGAGTACCGCACCCTGCCGATGGTCTGGTACGTGCCGCCGCTCTCGCCCATCCAGTCGGCGGCGGCCGCCGGCAAGATGGGCTTGGACGGCGACATGCCCGACGTGCGCAGCCTGCGCATCCCGCTCCAATATCTCGCCAATCTGCTGACGGCGGGCAATGAGGAGCCCGTGGCTCTCGCGCTCGAGCGCATGCTGGCGATGCGAAGCTACATGCGGGCAAAGACGATCGACGGCCGCCTCGACGAGCAGATCGCGGCGCGCGTCGGCCTGACGGGTGCGGCCATCGACGAAATGTACAAGGTGATGGCGATCGCCAACTACGAGGACCGTTTCGTCATCCCGACATCGCACCGCGAGTGGAGCGAGGACGCGCAGGACCTGCGTGGCTCTTGCGGCTTCTCCTTCGGCAATGGCTGCTCGGGCGGTTCCACGGAGACCAACCTCTTCGGCACCAAGCAGACCAAGCGGCCGACAAACCCGATGGAGATCGCGTGATGACTGCGCCGCATTCGAACAGGACCTTCAAGGCGCTCTCGGCGCTGCTTTCCTACCCGAGCGAGGAGCTTTGCGCGGCGACCCCGGAAATCGCCGCGGCGATCGCGGCCGAGGGATTGGTGTCGGGCGAAGCAGGCAAGCAGCTGCAGCCCTTGCTGGCCGACCTGGCCACCCTCGATCTCTACGATCTCCAGGAGCGCTATGTCGAGTTGTTCGACAAGACGCGCCGTCACTCGCTGCATCTCTTCGAACATATCCACGGCGAGAGCCGCGATCGCGGCCAGGCGATGGTCGATCTCGCCGAACACTACCGGAACGGCGGGCTTGTCGTCGCGGCGAACGAATTGCCCGACTTCATCCCGCTTTTCCTGGAGTTCCTTTCCGCTCGTCCGCTCGAAGAGGCGCGCGGCCTGCTCAATGAAGCGGCTCACATCTTCTCGCTGCTGGAGGAGCGGCTCGCCAAACGCAACGGAGGCTATGCCGCCGTGTTCACGGCGATATGCTCGCTTGCCAGCAAGCCCGGCACGGTCGTGGGCGCCGCCGACATCGACGAGCCCGACGACCTGGCGGCCATCGACGCCGCCTGGGAAGAGACCGCCGTCGCATTCGGTCCCGGAAATGCGACGGACGGCTGTTCCGTCGACCGGTTGAGAATCCAGATGCGCGCCGCCAATCGCGACGCGCGCAACAATGCGGCCTGATGGAGGCAAGCCATGTCCGACACGATCAATCACGCGCTCTTTGGCTGGTATCCCTATTTCTGCCTGACCATCTTCCTGCTCGGCAGCCTGATCCGCTTCGATCGTGAGCAGTATACCTGGAAGACGGGTTCTTCCCAGCTCTTGCGGCGGCGCCAGCTCCGCTGGGGCTCCAACCTGTTCCATGTGGGCATCCTGGTGATCTTCGGCGGCCATTTCGTCGGCCTGCTGACGCCGATCTGGGTCTTCGATGCGCTCGGTGTCTCGCACAGCTTCAAGCAGGGCCTTGCCATCACCGCCGGCGGCATCGCCGGTGTCGCCTGCTTCATCGGCATCGCGCTTCTTGCCCATCGGCGACTGTTCGATGCCCGCATCCGCAACACGTCCGCCCCCGGCGACATCGCGATTTTGCTGCTGCTCTGGGTTCAGCTCACGCTTGGCCTCTCAACGATCTTCGTCTCGCTCGGCCACATGGACGGCCACGAGATGGTGAAATTCATGAACTGGGCGCAGGGCATTCTCACCTTGCAGCCGGCGGCCGCGGCCTATGTCGCCGACGTCAATCCGATCTTCAAGGCGCATCTCCTGCTC
>NZ_RZTO01000579.1:0-4008 GCF_003997225.1 Mesorhizobium sp. M2C.T.Ca.TU.002.02.1.1 | reverse complement strand
TCACCAAACTCGCCAACATCAATTTCCTGGGCGTCAACGCCGGCAAGACGATCGGCGACACGCTGGTTGCCTCCAACGCTCTAAATCCGCAGGTCATCATCGACGATATCGTCTATGACTCGGCTGGCAAGCTGACCTTCTATGCGAATGCAATCTCCGGCGACAACGGCCGCATCTGGGGCAATCACGGGCTGGTCGACAGCCAACGCACCTGGGATTCGGTGAAGATCACGAACTCGTCGAAATTCGACCTGGTGATCAACCATATCGACACGCTCGACGGGTCTTCGGTCGTCGACATCAAGGTCGACACCATCTACGGCGATACCGGCAACAATCCAGCCGACAACAACATCTCTCTGAATTCGGACGATCCGACAAAGCGGGCCGACGGCGTAACCCCGGCAACGCCGACCTTCGAATTCGACGTGAACCTGCGGCATCCTCAGACCGACGTGAGGATCATCAACCTCGCAGCGGCCGGCGTGCCTAACAGCGACATACTGCTCTACCGCGGCATCGAGAACACGCTGGGCTTCACCAAGATCGAGAACCAGCGCGGCAACATCTTCGTCGACGAACTCAACCTCGTCGATCAGCAGGCGGCGCTCGCTGGCCTGTACCTGAACACGCATCCGGCCAGCGGGCATCCTTATGACGAAGGCCTGATCCGCACCAACACGCTCGACGTCGACGCATCCGGCAATATAGGTGACCAGAATGCCGCCGGAGGGCAGCCGCGCAAGGCGCTGATGGTCGAACTCATCCGCATCACTCATGCGGTCGACAAGGGCCAGACGCCCACCTTGAAAGAGGTCCATCTTACCGCCGATGCGGGCGGCGATGCGGTGCTCGACATCACATTGCACGACCGCTCCGCCGATCCGGCGCTGTCCTCGCTCGCCGTCACCATCGACCGCATCACGGCCGGCGATGACGTCGACGTGGTCGTCAACGACTCCAGGGCCGGCGACAATCTGTCGAACATCGACGGCGTGCATGTCAGCACGTACTACCCGCTGGTCAACCTCGTCACGACCCAGGCTCGCACGGGCGAATATTTCGACCATTTCAGCCCGGACGTCACCGGCATCTCGCTCTACAACTTCGTGCGCCGCAGCCTCGGCACCGAGTATGACGAGGTGGATTCCACCTATACGTTCACGGCGGTCCGCGCCGGCGATGACATCGACATCGGCCACGTCACGACCACGTCCCTCTACACGGGGGACGAGCCGCGCAGCTACCGGACGACGTCGATCGAAGGCACGCCCTATGGCGCCGACGTTGTCGTCGATACGCCGGACACGACCATCAACTTCATCGTCAACACCGACGTCGCCTGGACCGGGGGGACGCCGCCGGACGGCACGCCGCAAATCTTCCTGACCACCAACGGCAACATCACCGCCACCGAACTCAAAGGCGACATGCTGGTTGGTCATATCCATTCGACGCTGGGCAACGTCATCCTGAGCTCGCCGCAGAAGATCCTCGACGCCGACGGGTTGCCGACCGTCGACGCGACCGCCGTCAACATCACCATGTTCTCGGGGGTGGCCTCGTCCGAACAGGCCGCGACATTCGGCGGCATCGGCCTTGCGACCGACTTCCTGGAAATCAATGTCGACCGCAACAACGGCTTCGGCGTCCTCAACGCCTTCGACAACAATGCCGGTATCGTCTCGCATGGCGGCATCTACCTCGACGAGCTGTTCGGCCCGATGGAGGTCGACACCGTCAGGTCGCTCGCCAATGTCAGCCTGCGCACAGTCGACGGCTCGATCCGCGACGCCCGCAACAACGGGCTCGGCGATGACAACGCCAACGTGTATGGCAATGCTATCGATCTCGACGCCAACGGCGTCGGTGCGAGCATCGGCTCGTCCGGCAACGATCTGGAGATCGACAGTTCGCGCGGTTCGCCCACGCTGACCCTCGACCAGGCTGGCGACGACGTCGCCATGGAAGCGGACGCCAGCATCTATGTGACGGAAACCGACGGGTATCTGCGGCTTCTGCTTGCCCATACCTATACGGGCGACATCCGCATCACGGTGCGCGAATCCGCCAACGCCACGTCGACGGGCGAGGACCTGCAGCTCGTCAAGAGTGGCAGCGCGCAATTCGCGGAGAGCAATTCCAGGCTCCCCGGCCTGCATGTGGACGCCCTGCGTCCGCTGCCGCACGGCCTCATCCTTGCCGAAGCCGGCTCGGTGACGCTGCGCGTCGGCGACGACGTCGAGACGCATGAGAATTCGGCCATCGTCGCCGGCAACCAGATCGACATCTATGGCGACTATGCGGATGCCGATGAGGGCTATGGCACGCACATCCTGCTGCGCGGCCAGATCATAGCCGGCGCGATCATGGTCGTGGCGGGCAACCGCTCGCCGGGGTCGCCTTCCGGTACCTCGGCGTCGCGGCCGATCGGCGCCTGGCGGCCTGACGACAACGCGGCCGGCGTCACCAACGCCGATAGGCTGACCCGCATCTTCGGCAACGCCGACAGTGACTTCTTCCAGTTCGGCGACACGACCGGCTCCGCAGGCGGCACCGCCTGGGGCAGCGCGGGCTACGTCTTCATCGGGTCGAAGACTAGGGTTTATGGCAGCGACGTTACCGCGACCGGCAGCTATGCGACGCCGAATGACCGCAACGACGGCGAGGACAGCTTCAAGGTCTACTTCCTGCAGGATGCAGCCGCCCAGACTTCGCCGGCGATCACGCCGGTGGGCGTCACCTTCACCACCGACCAATATACGACCGGTGCTGCGCTTCCCGCCTATACCTATCAGATGAATGTGCTTGCCGAGCACACGCTGACCCTCGACGGTCAGTCGGACACCGACACCTACGAGGTCTACACGCTGGGCTCGCAGGGCAATCAGCGCAACTACATCATCAACGTGCTCGACACGGGCGAGGAAGATGATGGCGTGGACACGCTTTCGATCTTCGGCCGGGACAGCGCCAACAACGGCGCCGCTTTCCAGACCGACGACATCTTCCTGCTGCGCGCGGCGGCCTACCTGCCGCACGAGACGGTCGACCGGCCGGGCTATGTGGCCCTGGTGCATGGCACGCTCGGCCCGTATCAGGATATCGTTCAGGGTAACGAAGATTCGAAAGAGGTCCAGAGGATCAACTACGACACCGGGCTGAACGGCCGGCTTACCGTGGAAGGTCGCGGCGGCAACGACGCCTTCTTTACCGACGACACGACCGTCATCACCACACTGGACGGCGGCGCGGGCGACGATCAGTTCCAGGTTGGCCAGATATTCGGCGCGCAGCGCGATTCCGCCGATGGCGGGCTGCTGCCGCAGGATGTCTTCCCGAACCTCGTGGCCACGACCCGCGGCTGGCTGTCGGCCGGCTCGTCGTCGCCGATGGTCGCCCAGGGCGGCACCGGCAACGACACTTTCCGCGTCTATTCGAACCAGGCCGAACTGCGCCTGGAAGGCGACGACGACAACGATCTGTTCATCGTCCGCGCCTTCGCGCTGTCGGCGACGACCGACTTCGACTGGAACGGTGACGGAACGATCAACAAGGCCGACCTGGATGCCGGCGTGGCGATCCTGAAGGGGCTGAAGAGCGGCTCGCTCACCTTCGCGCAGCTTTCAAACGGCGCGGCCCTGCAGGCCAAGATCGGCAACGTCTTCGATACCAATGGCGACGGCGGTATCAACTATCTCGACCTGCTGATCACCAGCGATCCGACCGACGACGTCATCGTGCTCGACAGCAAGGGCGTGGCGACGCCCCAGATCGGACTCGGATTCTCGGTTGCCCAGGCGCCGGACATCCGCGCCGGCGGCGGTCAGGACGAGGTCCGCTACAACATCAACGCGCCGGTTTCGGTTGACGGCGGCACGGGCTTCGACAAGCTGGTCATCCTCGGCACCGAATTTGCCGACGACATCGTCATCACGGACAAGGGCATATTCGGCGCCGGCCTCAACGTGCGCTACTCGACCATCGAGGTCGTCGAGGTCGATGGCC
>NZ_RZTO01000578.1:0-4009 GCF_003997225.1 Mesorhizobium sp. M2C.T.Ca.TU.002.02.1.1 | reverse complement strand
ATTATCGCGAGTATGTCGTCGTCACCGGCGGTGGGCCTGGCGTCATGGAGGCCGGCAACCGCGGCGCCGACGACGTCGGCGCCCCGTCGATCGGCTTGAACATTGTGCTGCCGCACGAGCAGGCGCCCAATGCCTATGTCACGCCGGAGCTCTGCTTCAACTTCCACTACTTCGCCATCCGTAAGATGCATTTCGTCATGCGCGCCAAGGCGGTCGCGGTGTTCCCGGGCGGCTTCGGCACGATGGACGAGTTCTTCGAGACGCTGACGCTCATCCAGACCGGGCGCATGGAGCGCGTGCCGGTCATCCTGTTCGGCAAGGCGTTCTGGCAAAGGGCGATCGATCTCGATTTCCTCGCCGAGCAGGGCACGATCTCGCCCGGAGATCAGGACATCATCGATTTCGTCGACACGGCCGACGAAGCCTGGGACATCATCCGCCGCTTCTACAAGCTGGGGGAGTAGGAACTGATGAACTGAGGAACTGGAGAATTGAGGAATTGGAGAATTGGAGAATTGAGGAATTGAAGAATTGAAGAATTGAAGAATTGAAGAATTGAAGAATTGAAGAAAAGGCGTCCCGGTCGTTCTCCAGTTCTCCAGTTCTCCAGTTCTTCAATTCCTCTACCCGGGACGGCATCCCGGTCCGGTCTGCTTATATCGGCAGCTCGGCCAGCCAGCCGTTCAGATGCGCGAAGCGCACGATGGCCGCCCGCGAGTGCAGCTCGAGCTTCTCGGTTGCCCTGGTGCGGTAGGTCTCGATCGTCTTTATGCTGAGGTTGAGCCGGGACGAGATTTCCTTGTTGCTGTAGCCGAGCGCCACCAGCTGGATGACCGACCGTTCCCGTTCGCTGAGATTGCCGGGATCGCCCTGCGGGGCGTTGCGCGGGCTCAATATGCGCGCCGCAAGCGCCGGATCGACATAATTGTCGCCGGCCAACACGCAGCGGATGGCCTGCAGCAGGTCCGTCGCGGTCGACCGCTTGACCACGAAGCCGCGTCCGCCGGCCGCCAGCACCTGGCGCAGGCAGCCGGGGTCTTCATGCGCCGTCAGCGCGATGCAGCTGATCTCGGGAAAGCGCTCGCCGAGCTGCTCGATCAGCGTGACCCCGTTGACGCCCGGAAGCGAAATGTCGACCACGGCGACATCGGGCAGCGTCTTGCCGATCCCCTCAAGGGCATCTTCGGCATTCCCGGCAAGCCCGACGATTGTCAGGTCGTCCTGGCTGTTGATCATCGCCCCTATCCCGGACAGGATGATCGGGTGGTCGTCGACCACGAATATCCGCCTGCAGTGCACCTTAACCTCCATCAGTCTGTCAAAGGCCCTGTCACGCGGAAAGGGTCCCTCTTGTCCTTGATGGTCTAGGCAACTGCCCCGCCTGGCGCGGGACGCCCGTCTGTCTCAACAAGCCTTAACGGCCGCAACGGGTAAGCCATCCCCCGCCTAACCCAATAATGCCGGATTGTAAGCCGTGGCGTAACGTCCGGGATGTGCAGCGCTTCACTTAGACGAATTTTAGGAAAAGTGCGCAGCGGTTTTCCATCCGGAATCACGCAAAAACAAACACTTGCCGGAAGCTCGAACAGGCCAATGGCCGCAGCCGCCATTTCCCCGCCTGATCGCATTGTCGCTGAAAAGCGCTGCCGTTCATCCCCCCTTCAACCTGCCAAAGGCACGTCCGCGTAAACGGTGGTCCCCTTCGTCATGGCGGTTTCGATGGTCAATTCGCCTCCCACCAGCGCGAGGCGCTCCCGCATTCCGGCAAGCCCCAGATGGCCCGGGCCAGGTTCGGCGCCGCCGTCAAAGCCGCGGCCATCGTCCTCGATCGTCAGGCGCATCCGGTCGTCGTGAATGTGCGCCGTCACGCTGACGCGGCTCGGCTGGGCATGCTTGCCGACATTGGTGAGGGCCTCTTGCGCAATGCGGTAAAGAGTCAGGGCGATTTCACGAGAGAGCGGACTCGAAAGGGCTTCGAGATCCACGTCGCAGGAAATGCCAAGCTGCGCGCAAAGCATGGTGGCCAGATCCTCGACCGAGGCGCGAAGTCCAAGCCGGTCAAGATCCGCGGGCCGCAGACTCCAGGCTGCGTCATGCACCTTGGCGCTCAACTGGTCGACGAGCACGGTGGCGCGCGCGAGGCCATCGTCCAGTTCCCGGGAGCCTGCACGGACGTTGTGCAACTCCAGCGCGATGCTGGCCAGCATCTGGCCCAGATCGTCATGCAGCTCGCGCGACAGACGCAGGCGCTGTTCTTCTTGCACGGCGATCAAACGCCGCGCCAGTTTACGGCGCAAGGCCTTGTCGTCCTTGCCTATGGTCATACCCGCCCACATCAACCCTTCTCTTCCCATTGCCGTCGCGGGGGTCGCAAGCCACCCGCCGGTCGGCGAGAAAAGGCATGAATGCGCGCGCAATATACACCCGGCATATGCTTTTATGCCTGTCAGTTTTTTCCCCATCCCTTCAACTTTTCCTGACACCGGGATCAGAAGAAAAACCGACGGCACCTGCCGATCAGCCCGAATTCATCGGCGCTGTTTCCGCGTGCATCCTTCAAGCGTCCTCCCGGTCATCTTGAACTGGCCGGGAAGCTCAACGCAAACCAAGGAGAATGTCATGAGAAAGATCATCCTGGCCGCGGCCGTCCTGTCGGCTCTGACCGGTTCGGCATCCGCATTTTCGGTCGGTAGCGGCAACGGTAACGGCAACGGCAATGTCGGCGTCGGCAACGGCAACGGCAACGGCAATGCCAACACCGGCGCCTTCAACGGCAACTTCAACGGCAACGGCAACTTCGGCCTCGGCAACGGCAATGGCAACGGCAATGCCAATATGGGCGCCTTCAACGGCAACTATAACGGCAACCTCAATGCCGGCGCCGCCAACGGCAACGGCAACGGCAACGGCAATTTCGGCCTGGGCAACGGCAACATCAACGGCAACGGGAACTTCGGCATCAGCAACGGCAATGCCAACGGCAACGGCAACTGGGGCGCCGGCAACGGCAACGGAAACGGCAACGGCAACCACTAGCGCCGTCCAACCGCCAGCGTCGCCAAGCTTCGGTTTGGCAAGACGCTGATGGCTCTGGGACCGCCGAGCCGAGCGCCCGTCCCCCGCGCAAGGCTGTCGCGAATATCGCCGGCGGTCCCAGTCCTTTTCGAAGCCCAATCCTTTTTGGAAACAGGTCCCGATTTCAAAAGCCCAATTCAAAAACCAAGCCATGGAAGGAGCTCGCAGATGAAACGCTATGTCATACCGGTGCTAAGCCTGGGGCCGGCGCTATGCCTGGGGTTGTTGAGCGCAACCGTGGCGAAGGCTGACACCGCGACGGGCAGCCAGGCCTTCGGCATGTCGGCTGTCCAGGGAGCGGTCGGCAAATACGGCCAAGCCATCGGCGCGAACGTCAGGAGCATGGACCCGCTCGGCAATTTCGGCGGCAATGTCGGCTACAAGAACAGCGGCACCGGCAACGTCGGCGCCTTCAACAGCGGAACCGGCAATGTCGGTGCCTTCAACGGCAACAACAACACCTCGCCGACAAGCGGCAACGGCAACATCGGCGCCTTCAACGGCAACTCCAACACCGGCCAATACAACGGCAACAGCAACATCGGCGCCGGCAACGGCAACTTCAACGGCGGCAACTTCAACGGCAACGGCAACGTCGGCGCCTTCAACGGCAACCACAACGGCCGGGGAAACCACTGATGACCGGCTTGAGATCACCTGCGTCCGTTCGGCCTCGCAAGCGCCGGGTTGCGGCGAGGCTGCTTGATGGCAACGGCCTTGCGCTCGCCACGCTGCTTGCCGCGTTCCTGGCCGCCGATGCCTCGACCCTGGTCAGGATTTCCGACCTTCCGATCGGCGCCGGCGTCACCAACGGCCTTGGCAATACCGGAAATTTCAACGGCAACGGGAATACCGGCAACTTCAACGGCAACGGCAACAGCGGCAATTTCAACGGCAACGGCAATGCCGGGAGCTTCAGCGGCAATTTCAATGG
>NZ_RZTO01000577.1:0-4031 GCF_003997225.1 Mesorhizobium sp. M2C.T.Ca.TU.002.02.1.1 | reverse complement strand
ATACGGCACCGGCGTGTTCTTGCTGATCCTGCCCTTCGCCAGCGCCTCGAAGGTGAGGTAGAGCGTCATCATCTTGGTGAGCGATGCCGGATAGCGGCGGCCGTTGGCGTCGGCGGAATAGAGCACCTTGCCGGTCTTGGCATCGACCACGATAGCCGCGGACTTCGCGGCAAGAGCCGACGCGACATCGGCGGCGACAATCGTCACCGCGAGCGCGGCAACCATGATCGCCTTGAAGGAGAATGAAGATTTGGAGACGAAGCCCGACAACGCCTGACGCACCGTTACTTACCCTGAATTTTCGTTGCCCCGGAGGCGGCTAAGGGAGTGCCTGCCTCGCTTCCGGCCAAGCTATCGCGCTCAGCGTTACCAATCCGTTTATGGTAACCGCCGCGTTCACCATTTTTCGGCAAATCGAGCTTCTCTTTAATCGAATTTTACCGGCCGCCGTCGCCGGAGCCCCTGCGCGCCAAGGGATTCTTGACTTTTGTGCATCGCACAATATATTGAGGTGCATTGCACAAGGGCGCCCGGGGCCAAAAGGGCGTTTCAACCAAGGGAAGTATGAAATGACCCAGACCTATGAGGACTTCACGAAATACGGCAAAGAGTTTGCCGACACCGGGCTGAAGAGCTTTGCCTCGCTCACCAAGGGCGCGCAGGCCATCGCCACCGAGGCCGGCGAATACACCAAGAAGAGCTTCGAGGCCGGCAGCGCCGCCTTCGAGAAGCTGTTCTCGGCCAAGTCGATCGAGAAGGCCATCGAGATCCAGACCGATTACGCCAAGCAGAGCTATGAGAGCTTCGTGGCCGAGGCCAGCAAGATCGGCAATCTCTATGCCGAGCTCGCCAAGGAAGCCTACAAGCCGTTCGAATCGGTGGTCGCCAAGGCGAAGTAATTTCGCCAGATCACTGCCGATACGGCCAGCCGGCCCGCAAAAAGGACCCGGTCGCGGAAACGCGACCGGGTTTTTTCATGCGCGATCGCAACCCAACGCACCTTGCCGCATTCACGATTGAGAAATTCGCTGAGGTTTGCCCACCTAGCCATATTGTCAGCTAAACAGAAGGGCTTAAAATCGTCCATCGAGAACCTACATGTTGAACTCGCATGAGGATTCGAAAAGGCTGGACTACGTGACGATCGGTTTGACTGCCACGGCGGACGTGGTGCGAATGCAAAGTGACGGAGACCGCAACGATCCCGGTCGCGGCACCGCTGTCATCACGCGCACCAAAACCAAGACCAAGAAGCCCAGCCTCTACCGGGTCCTCATCCTGAACGACGATTACACTCCGATGGAGTTCGTCGTTCACGTCCTGGAACGGTTTTTCCAAAAGGACCGCGAAGCCGCCACGCGCATCATGCTTCATGTTCACAATCATGGAGTGGGCGAGTGCGGCGTCTACACATTCGAGGTGGCCGAGACCAAAGTGTCCCAGGTCATGGATTTCGCCCGACAGAATCAGCATCCGCTGCAATGCGTGATGGAGAAGAAGTGAGGTAACATGCCGGCTTTCTCCCAAGGCCTGGAAAAGGCGCTACATCAGGCGCTGACATTCGCCAACGAGCGGCATCATGAGTATGCGACGCTCGAACATCTGCTGCTCGCACTGATCGACGATACGGAGGCGGCCGCCGTCATGCGCGCCTGCAACGTCGATCTCGACGAGCTCAAGCACACCGTTCTCACCTATATCGACACCGAGCTCGACAACCTCGTCACCGGTTACGACGAGGATTCGAAGCCGACGGCCGGCTTCCAGCGCGTCATCCAGCGCGCCGTGATCCATGTGCAGTCGTCCGGCCGCGAGGAAGTGTCCGGCGCCAATGTGCTCGTCGCCATCTTCGCCGAGCGCGAGAGCCACGCCGCCTATTTCCTGCAGGAACAGCAGATGACCCGCTACGACGCGGTCAACTACATCTCGCATGGCATCGCCAAGCGCCCCGGCGCTTCGGAATCGCGCACGCCGCGCGGTGCCGAGGACGAGCAGGGCGGCCAGAACGGCGCCGAGCCGCAGGAAGAGGGCGGCAAGAAGAAGCAGCAGGACGCGCTGACGGCCTACTGCGTCAACCTCAACAACAAGGCGCGGGCCGGCAAGATCGACCCGCTGATCGGCCGCGACAGCGAGATCAACCGTACCATCCAGGTGCTGTGCCGCCGTTCCAAGAACAACCCCCTCTATGTCGGCGACCCGGGTGTCGGCAAGACGGCGATCGCCGAAGGGCTGGCCAAGCGCATCGTCGAAGGCGACGTGCCGGAAGTGCTGCAGGACGCCACCATCTTCGCGCTCGACATGGGCACGCTCTTGGCCGGCACCCGCTATCGCGGCGACTTCGAGGAGCGGCTGAAGCAGGTCGTGAAGGAACTCGAGGACTATCCGGGCGCGGTGCTGTTCATCGACGAGATCCACACCGTGATCGGGGCGGGCGCCACTTCGGGCGGCGCCATGGATGCATCGAACCTTCTGAAGCCGGCGCTCTCGTCCGGCGCCATCCGCTGCATCGGCTCGACCACCTATAAGGAGTTCCGCCAGTTCTTCGAGAAGGATCGTGCTTTGGTGCGGCGCTTCCAGAAGATCGACGTCAACGAGCCGACCGTCGAGGACGCCATCGAGATCATGAAGGGCCTGAAGCCCTACTTCGAGGAGTTCCACAAGGTTCGCTACACGAGCGAAGCCATCAAGGCTTCGGTCGAGCTGTCGGCCCGCTACATCAGTGACCGCAAGCTGCCGGACAAGGCGATCGACGTGATCGACGAGACCGGCGCCTCGCAGATGCTGGTGCCCGAGGCCAAGCGCAAGAAGACGATCGGCATCAGGGAGATCGAGGCGACGATCGCCACCATGGCGCGCATCCCGCCGAAGACGGTCTCGGCCGACGACGAGAAGGTGCTGCAGGGCCTCGACGTCGAGCTGAAGCGCGTCGTCTACGGCCAGGACACCGCGATCACCGCGCTGACCTCGGCGATCAAGCTGGCGCGCGCCGGCCTGCGCGAACCGGAGAAGCCGATCGGCTCCTACCTGTTCTCAGGGCCAACCGGCGTCGGCAAGACCGAAGTCGCCAAGCAGCTTGCCGCCTCGCTCGGCGTCGAGCTGATCCGCTTCGACATGTCGGAATATATGGAACGCCACACCGTCTCGCGGCTGATCGGCGCGCCTCCCGGCTATGTCGGCTTCGACCAGGGCGGTCTTCTGACCGACGGCGTCGACCAGCATCCGCATTGCGTGCTGCTGCTTGATGAGGTCGAGAAGGCGCATCCGGACCTGTTCAACATCCTGTTGCAGGTGATGGATCATGGCAAGCTGACCGACCACAACGGCAAGCAGATCGACTTCCGCAATGTGATCCTGATCATGACCACCAACGCAGGCGCCTCGGATGCACAGCGCGCAGCGATCGGCTTCGGCTCGACCAAGCGCGAGGGCGACGATGTCGAGGCGATCAACCGGCTGTTCACGCCGGAGTTCCGCAACCGTCTGGACGCGATCATCCCGTTCGGCTCGCTGCCGGTGCCGGTGATCCATCAGGTGGTGCAGAAGTTCGTCATGCAGCTGGAAGCGCAGCTCTCCGAGCGTGGCGTCACTTTCGACCTGTCGCCGGATGCGATCGCCTGGCTGGCCGACAAGGGCTATGACGAGCGCATGGGCGCGCGTCCGCTTGGCCGCGTCATCCAGGAGCACATCAAGAAGCCTCTGGCCGACGAAGTGCTGTTCGGCAAGCTCAAGAAGGGCGGCACGGTGCGCGTCACCGTCGAGAAGAAGGAAACCGGCGAGTCCGGCCTGAAGCTCGAGTCGCTCGCCGACGAGTCGCCCGTGCAACCGAAGAAGGAAGAGCCGGAAGACGCGCCGAAGCCGAAAAAGGCGGTGGCCAAGAAGCCGGCAGCCAAGAAGGCCGTGGCGCAGAAGCCGGAGCCGAAGGGCAAGGACGGCAACAAGCGCAGCCTTGTGCCGCAACTGCCGCGCAAGGGCTGACAAGCGCTCGCTTGAAATACAAAGGCCCCGGAAACGGGGCCTTTGTCGTTGAAGGG
>NZ_RZTO01000576.1:0-4040 GCF_003997225.1 Mesorhizobium sp. M2C.T.Ca.TU.002.02.1.1 | reverse complement strand
GTCCTGCTACGAGATCATCGACCCGCGCTTCGGCGACCTTATCGATCCGGTCGCCTTCCTCGAAACGCTGCACACCGGCAACCGCTGGGCGGAAGGGCCGGTCTATTTCGCCGACCTGCGCACGCTGGTGTGGAGCGATATCCCCAATGACCGCATGCTGCGCTGGGACGAGGAGACCGGCGCGGTTTCGCTGTTCCGCGGCAATGTCGCCAACCCGAACGGAAGCACCCGCGACCGCGAAGGCCGGCTCGTCACCTGCATGCAGGGCGAACGCCGCGTCGTGCGCACCGAATGGGACGGCTCGATCACCGTGCTCGCGGACTCCTTCGAGGGCAAGCGGCTCAATTCGCCGAACGACGTGGTGGTCAAGTCGGACGGCAGCGTATGGTTCACCGATCCCAATTACGGCATCATCTCCGATTATGTCGGGCGGCGCGCCGATCAGGAACAGTCCGGCTGCCGCGTCTACCGCATCGATCCGCAATCCGGCCGCGTCACCGTTGTCGCCGACGATTTCTCAATGCCCAACGGCCTTGCCTTCTCGCCGGACGAGAAGACGCTCTACATCGCCGATTCCGGCTATCTGACCGACCGCAGCGCGCCGCACCACGTCAGGTCGTTTGACGTTGCCGGCGACAGGCTGGTAAATTCCCGCGTGTTCGCCGAAATATCGCCCGGTATTCCGGACGGGTTCCGTATCGATATCGCCGGTAACCTCTGGATCAGCGCCTGGGACGGTGTCCAGTGCCACACGCCGGCCGGTGAATTGATCGGCAAGATCCTGGTGCCGGAAATGGTGGCGAACGTCGCGTTTGGCGGCGCGCGGCACAATCGGCTGTTCATCACGGCGACAACTTCGGTCTATGCCGTGTTCCTGAACGTGCGCGGCCTGAAGTATCCGTTCCGCACGTAGGGATCGAAGGCTTCGGGCAGGGCACTGCCCGGCGGCGGGTTGGGTGGTTTGAGTTGGACACGAAGCAGCTACAGGTCTTCATCGCGGTCGGCTCGGCGGGCAGCTTCTCGAAGGCCGCCCTCGACCTCAACGTCACTCAGCCGATGATCACGCGTCATATCCGCGGGCTCGAGGAGGAACTGGGCGTCGAGTTGTTCCACCGCAATGGCCGCGGCGTGGTGCTGACCGAAGCCGGCGCGCTCCTGAAATCGCACGCCGACGAAATCGTCGAGCGCATGCGGCTCGCGCAGAACGCCGTGTCCAATCTCAGGGCTTCGCCGCGCGGCAGGCTGGTGCTTGGCGTGCCGCCCTCCGTCGGCACGGTGCTGACGGTGCCGCTTGTCAAGAAGATCAAGAACGAGTTCCCGAACGTCGCCTTGCAGGTCATCGAGGGATTCAGCGGCCATATCCTGGAATGGCTGATCGCCGGCCGCATCGACGCGGCGGTGCTCTACAATTCGCCCAACCACCCTTCGGTGCTGACCGAGCCGCTCGCCGATGACGAGCTTTTCCTGATCGGCCCGGCGCTGACCGAGCCTCTGCTGCCGCGCGGCCCCGTCAGCCTCAACGTGCTTGCCGAACTGCCGATGATCCTGCCGAGCCGGCCGCACGGCCTGCGGCGGCTGATCGACAACATCGTCGCCGAGCACGGCATCTATCCCCGCATCGAGATGGAACTGGAGGCGATGCCCTCGACGCTGCTGCTTGTCGAGGAGGGCGGTGGCTACACGGTCCTGCCCTATGCCTCCGTGCATCTGCTTGCCGAAGCCGGTCGGATCGAGGTCTGGCCGTTCGAGCCGCAGATCACGCGCAAGCTGATCCTTGCGACCTCGTCGCAGAAGCCGATGTCCTCGACATTCCGTCCGCTGTTCCGCGCCGTGCGCACGGAATTGAGGGACATCATCTCCACCCATGTCTGGAAGCCGCCGCAGCACAATCGCTGAGGCTGGTGCGAGGCGGCGGCCCGCAGCTTACGGGTTCGGCCGGGCCAGCGCCATGATCGCAGCAACGTCGCTCGCCTCGCGCAGCGCCCACAGCCGGTCGGCCAGCGCCCCGGCATCGATCGCCGGGCAGCCATAGCGGGCGAGGGCGGAGAATTTCTCGCGCAGCGCGGCATCCGTCATCGGCCGTGCCGGACTGCCGGTGGCGGCCAGCTCGCTCATCTCGAAACGCGACCCGTCGCTGCAGCGGACCGAGATATAGGCCGCTTCGACCGGAATGGCTTCGTCCGTTTCGATCGGGCGCACCTTGGCGCGCAATGCCCTCACGTCGGGATCGCTCACCGCCGCATCGCTGAAATCGGCCGCACCGGCCGTGCCGCGCAACAGGGCGACGGCGATGGCATGCTGTGCGCTGACCTGCGCCTCCCGGCCTGTGGTGACGTCCGGCCTGTCTGCACGTGCCTTGAGCAGCGGGCAGCCGCGCACCGTGATGTCGCTGACGAGGTCGGCGGAGAAATCGGGCTTTCGGCGCAGCTTGAGGCAGGCGTCGATGACGGGGTTGAGCACCACGCCGCAAGGATATGGCTTGAACATGTTGCGCAGGTTTTCCCAGTCGCTGCCCAGCCCGCGCTCGATCAGCTCCGGCTGCGGCGCGTCGCATAACACCTTGAGGAAACCGCGCGGACCTTCGAGAGGCATCGGTGGCCCCTCGACGCCACCCTGCGCCATCAGCGCCGCAAGCAGGCCTCCGCGCGCGGCGGTGCCGACGCCGACGCTCTTGGCCGTGAAGCCCAATGTCTCGACAAGGCCCGACGCTTGGGCGGACGCATTACCGAAGGCCCAGAGGATTTCCTCCTCGCTGAGATCGAGCAGCTTCGCCGCGGCCGCGGCGGCGCCGAAGATCCCGCAGGTCGAGGTGATGTGCCAGCCGCGATTGTAGTGACCCGGCGAGATCGCGTTGCCGATCCGGCAGGTTACTTCCACGCCAAGAACGAAGGCATGCAGGAGCTCCGCCCCGCTGACCGGCCGGGTTTCGGCGAGGGCAAGGACGACGGGCGCCACGGGCGCGGTCGGGTGGATGATCGTGCCTTGATGGGTATCGTCGAAGTCGAACACGTTCATCGACGCCGCGTTGAGGAACGCCGCGGTCGGAGCATCGCGCCTGGCCTCATGACCGATCACGGTTGCCGACGCACCGGCGGAGAAAGGCGCGAGGCTCGCCGCAAGGCGCAGGATCGCCTGGTCGGACGAGCCGCCAAGCGCGGTGCCGACGCCGTTGAAGAGGGCACGCAGCGCATGCTCGCGCACCGGTTCGGGCACGTCTCGCCATTGCGCGTTGCGGACGAACGCCGCAAGCCGGCGCGACAGGCCCGGGGCAATCGCCTTAGGGGAAGGGGTGCTCATCGGATGCGTTCCGCCCGGCGTCAGGGCTGGGCCTTCTTGCCGGCAACCGTCACGCCGGCCCAACCTTCGATCGGCTTGATGATCTCGGTCAGGTCCGCATCCGCGCCGAGGTCGCTCTTCGCCACGGTCAGCAATTGTCGCACCGCGCCGCCGACGATCATCGGCACGCCCAGCGCGTCGCTCTCTTCGAGGCAGAGGCGGATGTCCTTGGCCGATAGGCCGATGGCGAAGCCGAAATCGAAGCCGCGGGTAAGCACGAATTTCGGGATCTTCGTCAGCGTTGCGTTGGAGCTGCCGCTGCCCGAATTGATGACCTCGAGCATCACGTCCGGATCGAGCCCGGCCTTGGTGCCGAGCACAAGCGCTTCCGATGCGATCGACAAGGCCGTCACCGACATCAGGTTGTTGATCACCTTGATCATCTGGCCCATGCCGGGCTCCAGGCCGACATGGACCGGTTTGCCGAGCGTTTCGAGGATCGGGCGGATCGTTTCCATCGTCGCGTCGTCGCAGGCGGCCATCATCGCCAGCGTGCCCTTTTCAGCGCCGCCGACGCCGCCGCTCACCGGGCAGTCGGCCAGCGCGATTGAGGCGGCCTTGAGGCCCTTCGCGACGAGGCGTTCCGTCCGCGGCCCCGTGGTGGAAAGGTCGATGACGATGCGTGCGCCCTTGACGGAAGCAAGCCCGTCGGGGTCGAGGCAAACGGCCTGCACGATCTCCGGCGTCGGCAGCGAAAGCAGCAC
>NZ_RZTO01000575.1:0-4042 GCF_003997225.1 Mesorhizobium sp. M2C.T.Ca.TU.002.02.1.1 | reverse complement strand
GGTCGTGCTGACCGAGGCGGGGGTGGAGATGCTGCCGCGGCTCAGCATGGCCTTCCGCGAGATCAGCAGTGTCGCCCGCGACGTCGGCGGCGATGCCTTCCGCCCGAGGCTCGTCGTTTCGGTGCCGCCCTCCATGGCGATGGGCTGGCTTTCCGAGCGCATCGTCAGCTTTATTGCATCCCATGGGGCCGCCGACATATCGCTGAGAGGCGATGACGATCCGGTGCCGTTCGATCCTGAATTGATCGATATCCGCCTCTCCTACGGTCCGCACTACCGGGAACATCCGACCGAGGAGATCGTCAGGGACGCCGTCTATCCCGTCTGCGCACCGACGCTGGCCGGCGCGACCGGGTCCGAGAGCCTTGCCGGCCTGCCGCTGATCCACACCGATTGGGGACCGACCGGAGCGTCCTTTCCATCCTGGCGCAACTGGTTCGCGGCGGCGGGAAGCGAGCCGGGCCGCGCGGCGCAGCGCGGCCTTTCGGCCAACTTCTCGCGTGCAGCACTCGATCTCGCCATTTCAGGACTGGGCGTGGCGCTGGCGCAAGGCATCTATTGCGCCCAGGCGCTGGAGGATGGCAGACTGGTGCGCGCCGCCGCACAATCCTTGGAACTGCGCCAGCCCTATTGCCTGACGATCCCCGAACGCAGCGCAAGGCGCGATATCGTGGGTGCGTTTCGGCAATGGCTGGTCGGGGAATGCGTGCGCGCGGTCAAATCACCGGCGCTCGGCACGCAGCCATCCGAGAAACTCGTTTAGGGAACTACGGCAACGGGGCACCATCCTTCGTGCCCGCCTCGCTTTTCAGTCGAACGAAGTCGGAGATTTTTCAATGTCGCTCGAACTCATCAATCCAGCTGACCTGCCGGTTCCGGAGATGTACTCGCAGGTCGTCGTCGCGACGGGATCCAAGCTGGTGTTCATCTCGGGTCAGCAGCCGGAAGATATCCACGGCAAGCTCGTCGGGCACGGTGATTTTGCGGCGCAAGCGCGCCTATCATTCGCCAACCTTGGCCGAGCGCTCAATGCGGCGGGTGCCCGGCCCGACCAAGTCTGCAAGATCACGATCTACATCGTCGACTACGACCGCGATGAACACGTTCCGACGATCGAAGCCGCGCAGATCTCGCTGTTTGGAGATCACAAGCCAGCGAATGTGATTGTCGGCGTGGCGATCATGTCCCCGGGCTACCTCATAGAGGTAGACGCGATAGCGGTCATTTGACGAGGAGACCGGAATCGACGCGCGCTGAGGGCTTCAAAGATGCCCGGCCAGAGCCGCGACCATGTCCTTGCTCGTCGCCACCGGAATGATCTCGAACTCGACGAGGTCGTTCCACTCGATGGCCCAGCGCTGCAGGATCGTGACGTCGTCGGCCTCCACCAACAAGAAGCAGCGGCTCATGTCGGCCGCGATCCAGGAGTGGTGGACAACGAGCTCGTCGGGTTTCAGCCGGCCCTTATCGCGGAAGCGGCGATAGATTTCCTTGCGGTCCGCGCCGTGAAAGTCCTCGATCACCAGGAACAGCATTCTTTTCCCTCGGTTGAGTTATGGGGAACTGAGGAACTGAAAGAGATAGGAAATGATTATTCGATAGTGCAAGGACGGAGTTTCCGCGAGGCACCCCATTCTTCAATTCTTCAGTTCCTCTTCCCGCCCCGCTACTTCTCCGGCCGCTCCAGGCGCTCCAGGAACCACTGCGTCAGCCGCACCCAGAGCTCGTCCTTCTCGCCCGAATCCTCCCAGCCATGGTCGAGATTGGGATTGTCGTTCACCTCGATGACGAAGACCCCGTCCTTGGTCTCCTTGAGGTCGACGCCGTAGAGCCCGTCGCCGATGCATTTCGCGGCCCTGACCGCCGTCTCGACGACATGTGGCGGCGTCTGCTTCAGCGTGAACGTCTTTATCCCGCCCTGGTCGGGCTTGCCGCTGGCCTTGTGGTTGACGATCTGCCAGTGCTTCTTCGCCATCAGATAGTGCACGGCAAACAGCGGCTGGCCGCCGAGCACGCCGACGCGCCAGTCATATTCGGTCGGGATGAATTTCTGCGCGATCAGGAGATCTGAATCTTCCAGCCACTCGGTCGCGAGCTTGGTGAGCTCCGCCATGTTCTCGCATTTCTTGACGCCGCGCGAGAAGGACGAATCCGGGATCTTCAGCACCAGTGGAAAACCCAGCGTCTGCGCCGCCACCTCGAAGTCGGACGTGCCGGCGATCATCACCGTCGGCGGCACCGGCACCTTGTTGTAGGTCATCAGCTCGTTGAGATAGACCTTGTTGGTGCAGCGGATCATCGACAGCGGATCGTCGATCACCGGCATGCCTTCCTGCTGGGCGCGGCGCGCGAAGCGGTAGGTATGGTTGGAGATCGAGGTGGTCTCGCGGATGAACAGCGCATCGTAATTGGCGAGCTTGGCGAGGTCCTTCTTGGTGATCGGCTCGACCTCGACGCCCATCTTTTCGGCGATCCGCGCCCAATAGCGCAACGAGGAAATCTCGGACGGCGGCAGTTCCTCATGCGGATCGACCAGCGTCGCGAATGTGTAGCGCGCCGGCGTGCGGCCCTTGGTGTCGCGCCATTCGCGGTTGGTGTAGGTGTCCAGGCATTGCAGGAAGAACTCTTCCTCGTCCTCGGTCATGCGGGCAAGCGGCAGGAAGCCGATCTTGCGGATCGAGGCCCATTCGGCGCTGTCCTTGATGTGGACCTCGAGCGCCGGCGCGCGGAACCAGTCGAACAACAGCTTGGCGAAACGGTCCCACACTTTCGACGGACCAATGCCGAAGAAGATCGCGACCTTGGCCGGGAACGCGCCGCCAAGGTCCTTGCGGCATTTGTTCAAGGCCAGCTCGAGCTCCGGCAGCGCGTGCTCGTAGAGCTTGCGCTCCGAAAGGTCGATCATGGTCTCGACCGTCGGGATGACCCTGTGGCCGCGCGATCCGGCGAGCAGCGAGGCGTAGTAGCCGCGGCTCTGGTAGCCGTAATTGTTCGACAGGTTGATCACCTTCGGCCGCTGACCGCGGAACAGCGCCGGATGGGCGAGATAGTCGCGATTGGTGATGATCTTGTGGGGTGTGGCCACCTGATCGATGTCGTTCTGCCTGCCTGTGAGGATAACCCAGGTCATTGTCTCAGCGTTTTCCCAGAGTGATGGCGGCGCGCAAACCGTCGCGACCGAACTGCGCCATGTTCATGAAGATGTCGTAGGGCACCGGAATGTTCGCGGCATCGAGGATCGTTTCCTGCCTCTCATCCTCGACCCAGGGGTCGTGGATCAGGATATGGTCGCCATCGTCGCCGATGGCCAGCACCCAATGCGGCACCTTCTTGCCGAACATCAGGAAACCGCTGATCAGCACCACCACAAGCTTGCCCTCGGCCAGGGCGTCACGGATGTCGCCGATGCCGAACGGACGGTAGTTGACAGGGATGCCGTAAAGCTCGGCGCGGCGGCGGAAATCGACTTGGGCGAGTTCCATCACCCGGCGCTTTTCCTCGCTGCGCACCGACTGCAGGAACAAGGCGCCGTAGAAGGAGACGAAAATCTCGGCGACGAGCCCGCTCTCATAGCCGGCGACCGCCAGGCCGAAGGGCTCGCAGCCGCCGGGACCCGACATCATGAAGACCGTGGTCGCTTCACGCCACAGTCGGATTTCCATGACCGGGTCGGGCACGAAGCCATGGTCGAAATTGGCCATCGCCATCATCAGGCAGCACGGACCGCAGGTGAACTCGCAGGTCTGCTGGTAGAACGGCACCTTGGTCGCCGTGGGGTGATCGCCGCGCAGCGTCTTTTCGTAGCGCAGCGCGGTCGCGCCGTCCTCGTAATAGTCGGGCTCGCGGCCCAGCTTCCGATAGCCGGCCTGCTCGTAGATGCGGATGGCGCGATCATTGTCCTCGCGCACTTCGAGGCGAAGCAGCAGCCGGTCGTGCTCGAAGGCGGCTTCCTCGGCGGCGGCCAGCAGAAGGCGGCCGAGGCCGAGCCGGCTGAAGAAAGGGCCGACGGCGATGGAATAGAGCCGCGCGACGCCGCTGCCCT
>NZ_RZTO01000574.1:0-4048 GCF_003997225.1 Mesorhizobium sp. M2C.T.Ca.TU.002.02.1.1 | reverse complement strand
GACTATGCGTGGCTGGCGCCGCTGGTGAAGGCCGACCTGTCGACCCACTCGACCGAGGAGCTCGAAGCCGTCCTTGCCTCGATCCGCGGCGGCTTTCTCGCCGACCTCTCGCTCGAACGATGCTTCGAATACGAGTCCTGGCGGCAGGCGATCGCCAGTGAAGTGGAGATCGTCGAGCTTGGCATCCTGCGCGAGCTGGTCGAGCGCCTGACGGACCAGCCCCGGCGGGCGCTGCCGCTTGCGCAGCGCCTGCGCCGCCTCGTCCCCGACGACGCCAGCCTCGCCGCCGAGATCCAGGCGCTGGAGGGCGAGGTCCGGTCGGCCGCTGCTCAAGCCACGAGCCGCACGCCCCAGTCCGGCGCCGCGCGACCGGCGCAGGCGTCGTCGAAACCCGCCGCGCCGGCGCAGGATCCCGGCCGCGCCGTGCAGTTCTGCCGGGCTCTCGACGGCGCCAGGCTGGCCTATGCCAGCACCGGCACCGGCCCGGCGATCCTGCGCGCCGCGCACTGGATGTCGCATCTCACCTTCGACTGGGACAGCCCGATCTGGCGGCACTGGATGCGGGAACTGTCGCGCAGCAACCGGCTGGTGCGCTATGACCAGCGTTGCAACGGCCTGTCGCAAAGGCATGTCGTCGACATCTCGTTCGAGACCATGGTGTCGGACCTCGAATGCGTGATCAAGGCGACGGGGCTCGACCGCTTCACCTTGCTCGGCCTGTCGCAGAGCTGCGCGGTTTCCATCGCCTATGCCATCCGCCACCCCGAGAAAGTGTCGGGCATGATCCTTTACGGCGGCTATGTCAAAGGCTGGCGGGCGCGCGGCGACGCGGGCGAGATCGCGACGCGCGAAGCCGCCGCGACGCTGATGCGCGAGAACTGGGGCAAGCCGAACCCGATGTTCCGTCAGGCCTTCTGCTCGATGTTCATCCCCGGCGCCACGCACGAGCATTTCGTCTGGATGGACGATCTGATGCTGCGCACCGTCTCACCCGACGATGCCTGGCGGCTGCAGAGCGCCTCCTCGGTGATCGACGTCAGCGACTTGTTGGAAAAGGTGCGCGTGCCGACGCTGGTGCTGCACGCGCGGGACGATAACGTGGCGCCGGTGGAGTCGGGCCGCACGATGGCAGCGGGCATTCCCGGCGCGCGCTTTATCGAGCTCGAGAGTCAGAACCACATCCTCCTCGAAGGTGAGCCAGCCTTCGAGGAGTTCATCGATCACGTCCGCGCCTTCATCGCCGAGACGGCTGGCGGATAATTGCGTACTCGCGAAGCCCTCAGCCCTTGGCCAAAGGCACGGTGAACACCGTCGCGCTGCCGGTGAGGCACAGCTCGCCGGCTTCGTTGCGCACCGATGTCTCCAGCTTGGTGATCGGCTTGTCGGCGCGCACCTCCTTGACCTCGACGCGGCCGGTGATCAGTTCGCCGACGCCGACCGCCTTGACGAATTTCCACGTCACTTCGAGGAACACCGAGCCGGGGCCGGGAAGGTCCTCCGCCACCACCGCATTCAGGATGCCGGAGGTGACGCCGCCCTGCACGATGAGCTTGCCGAACACCGAAGCCTCGGCGAGCGCTTTGTCGTAGTGCAATGGGTTACGGTCGCCGGTCATCTCGGCGAAAGCATCGATATCCTGAGGCTGTGTGCGCCGCGAGCGCTCGGCGAAAGCACCCACCTTTGGCCGGCCCTTGATGACGCCGACCCAGCCGTCCTTCATCACATGCCCATCCTTTATCGAATGCAAAGTCATGATCGTGCTCCGGTTCGGTTGCGATTGAGGTTCGAGCCGGCCGAGGCCGGCGGCTCGTCCTGATTGGCTGGCGCCCGGTGGGCTGTCGGCCGCGATGCAGAGGAAGGGGCGCGGCGGGCCGGCATGGGGTGCCCGGCCAGCGCCTGCACTTCGGCCTTGAGCACGGCGCTGAAGCGGCGGTGCCGCTCGCCGAGATCGTCGAGCGTCCAGTCGAAGCCGGCGACGGCGTCGGTGGTGTCGAGGATCCGGTTGGCGATCATGTCGCGCCGCCGCTGCCAAACCGAAAATGCCGCCTCAGAGCCGTCGAGGATCGCCCGCGCGAGGCTCTCGGCATCGCGCAGCGCGTCCGAAATGCCGTGCGAGGTGATAGGGTCGCGGAAGAACCCGGCATCACCCGCCAGCGCCCAGCCCGGACCGTGCGCCTGGCGGATATAGCCAGGCACGCCCCGGAACGCCTGCAGGCGAGCATCCTTCGGCGCGTTGGCCGCCTGTGCGGCCAGCGCCGGCGAAAGCGCTTCGAGCACATCCATGCGGGCGCGGGCGTGGCCGAGGCGGAAGCGTTGGTCGAACAGGCTCGTCGGCACCGAGGCGACGATGCAGGCGAGGCCGTCATTGGTCGGGATGAAGGAGCCGGCGATCCCGTCGCGGAAATACCAGTGGTAGCCGGCGCCCGGCTCGATCGGTGCATAGCCATAGACGTGGGCAGCCGACACTGCGCCGCGCCGCAAGGTCTGGGCGTCGACGCATTTTGCCACCAGCGAGCCGACGCCGTCCGCGCCGACCACGATATCGGCGCTGACCCGCACGGCAGCACGGCCGGCGGCGCGGATCTCGATGCCGCGCACGCGGCCACGCGTGTCGGCGAAGAGATCGCCGACCGCCATTTCGTGCAGGATCTCCGCGCCGGCCTTGCGCGCCGCGTCGACCAGGATGCGGTCGAGCACGGTGCGCCGCGGCGCGATCAGGCCAGGAAGATCCGAGTCGGCGACGAGCGGGATGGTGATTTCCTCGTCGCCGTAGTGGAACGTCGTCGTCTCGATGAGCGGCGTGCCCGCCTGGAGCAGCGGTTCGAGCAGGCCCCAGCGCCAAAGCTGCAACACGGCCGGCCGCATCAGCGCATGCGTCGACAGCGTGTCGGAACCATAGGACTTGCGGTCGATCGCCAGCACCTTGAGGCCCGCGCGGGCGAGCAGCATCGCGGTCGCAGCGCCCGCGCAGCGCGCGCCGACGATGATGGCGTCGTAATGGCCACGCTTGGGGGAGGCCATGAGGGAGATGGTTGCCATGGTCGTGGTCCTCAGGCCGCCTTGCGGCCGTTGCGGTCGAGATGACGCGAGATTTCCGCGGCGATCGCCTCGGCATCCGCGCCGACGCCGCCGATGAAGTTGGAATCGCGCTTGCGCAGGAAGCGGAAGCCCAGCGCATAGAGGCCAGGCACGCTGGTGACGCCGCCCTGATGCGCCAGCTCGCCATCGGCGCCGAGCGCCAGCGGCTCCAGCCAGTCGAACGAGCGCGCGTAGCCGGTCGCCCACACGATGCTGCGGATCGATCCGTCGGTCAGCGACAGCCGCTCCGCGCAGGCTGCCGACATCGCGACGGGCTCGGGCCGGTAGGGCGTCGCCGAGCCCGTTAAGCGGTCGATCTCGTCGAGCAGGCGCGCCTGTTTTGCTTCGGCTGCCGCGATGTGCTGGCCGAGATCGCCGGCGAAGCCGATCTCGCGATCGCCGACGCCACGCACCCGCCCGGTGAGTTCCACGCCGAGCGCCTGCAGCGTGGCGAGGTCGACATCGGCCCTGTCCGGTCGGCCGGCGAGCTGCAGCGATGGCTGGCGCCGGGCGGCTTCCGGATTGGCGAGGTCTTCCGGTCGCTGCGCCATCAGGCCCATTGCGCGGAGCCAGAAGAAGATGTCCTGGCCGCGCCATGTTCTGGGCAGGCGCGTATGCTTGCCGACCGAAAGCACCACGCGCCGCCCGGCGCGGGCGAGCTCGTCGGCGATCTGCACGCCGGAGGACGAGGCGCCGACGACCAGCACGCCGCCGCCCGGCAGCTCGCCAGGCGAGCGATAGTGCGAAGCGTGGATGCTGATCGGCCCGCGAAGGGTCTCAGTCGAAAAAGGGATGACCGGCCGGTCGCAATGTCCCGTCGCGACGACCACCGCGCGTGCCGACCAGTCGCCGGCGTTGGTGCCCAAGGCGAAGCCGTCGCTGGTTCGCTTGGCGGCGAGGACCTCGACATTGGTCTCGACCGGCGCGTGCCATTGCCAGGCGTAGCGCTCCAGGCTTTCCACGAAAGCCC
>NZ_RZTO01000573.1:0-4071 GCF_003997225.1 Mesorhizobium sp. M2C.T.Ca.TU.002.02.1.1 | reverse complement strand
CCACGAAAGCCCCTTTGCTCATGAAGCCGTCAGGATCGCCGCCCTTATAGGGCGAGCCGGGGAGCGCATTCAGCCAATTCGGCGTGAGCAGCCGAAGCGAGCGCCAGCTCTGCGAGCGCCAGCGCTCGCCGATGCGGCCGCGCTCCAGCACGGCATGGTCGATGCCGGCCTGGCCCAGGCAATGGCTGAGCGCAAGGCCGGCCTGGCCCGCGCCGATGATGACGACGTCCGCGCGTCTCATGTTCTGTTCCGTCAATGGCAGGAGAGGCGGCCCGGATCGGTTCCGGACCGCCAGCCGGCTTACTGGATGGTCTTGATGCCGACGGTGACCGGCACCCCCTTGGTCAGCACGTCGAACACCGCCGAACGGGCGCGCGACTGCTCGACCAACTGCTGCAGCTTCTCGGCCGGCGCGTCGCCCTCGATCTCGAACGACACATGGATGTTCTGGAAGCCGTTGCGGACCTCGTCCGAGATGCCGAGGATGCCGCGCAGGTCGATGTCGCCGTCGACCGAGCACTTCACCCTGGTGAGCTTGATGCCGCGCGCGGCGGCGATGTTGGCGACGCCCGCCATCAGGCAGCCGGCCAGGCCGTGCAGCAGCCACTCGACCGGCGTCGGCGCATTGTCGGCGCCGCAAAGGATCGCCGGATGGTCGGCGTCGGCATAGTGCGGCTTCTCGTGCTTCTGCTCGTTGCCGGCGCCGAAGAAGCCGTTCATGACGGTCTTGCTGTGCGTGCCCTCGATCCACTCATTGTGGGCGCGGAACTGGAACTTGGCGAGCTCCGGCTGCCCGGCGACGAAATTGATCGTCGCCATCAGGTTCGGCGTGTCGACGCCATTGAGCGGAAGCCGTGCAGGTTTGGTGTTGGGTTGCATCTTCATCTCCAAAGGTTCGTTTGCGGCTTGGTTGCCGTGACGGCCTCTGTTTGCCGATGGAGCGTTTGAACGAGAGTGGATGCGACCGTGGAATTTTTCATACGCCTACCGTGGAAATTGGCGTTTGACGTATCGTTTGAAACGGCATGGCCTACGCATGAACCGAATGCGCCGGAGCGCAAAAATCCCGGGCGTTGGGAAGCGCCCGGAGCTTGTCGACGGCATGGCCACGCTCGCCACGGGCGGTCATCTGACGTTGCCGATATCCATCCGGTCGGTGTCGGACGCCGCGTAGCGCATCGAGGTGTAATGGTCGATTTCCGAACGGGCGATACCCATGTCCTTGAGCAGATAATCGGGCATGGCCTGCATGGCGGCGCGGTCGCTGCGCATCCTCATCGCGCGATAGAAATGCCTGAGCGCGCGGCTGGCAAAGTCGACCAGGCCGCGGCCCGATCGACCGGTTTCAGAAGCGGTGTGTTCCAAACTCGTCATCGTCGTCTCCATCCTTTGCGGCGCGACCGTTCGCGTCGTCGATGGCAGGACTTGTGGCTTACGACCGGGGGTGCCAGCGTTGGAGCGGGCGTCGAAATTGCCGTGGAAATGAGGTTTTGCGACTGATGCCCGGCCGGTCAGGCGTCGACTGGAGCCGGGCCGAGATCGCGTCCCGATCTCAGGAAATCCGTCGTCCGTCCTCGTCCAGCAAGACGCAGTCGTCCGGGTCGAAGCCGAGCTCGATCGTTTCACCTTCGCTGAGCACCCGGCCGTTGATCGCTGCGTTGGCGCGGATGCTCGTCTTGCCGCCGATGTCGACCTCGTAGATGGCGCTGCCGCCGAGATAGGAAGTCGAGACGACGCGGCCGGGGAGGCGGTTGGCGTTCGCTCCGCCGACCGCCAGTTTCTGCGGCCGCACCACCACCGTGACGGCGCTGCCGGTCGCCAGCGGCTTGGGTGACAGCACATTGACCGTCTGGCCGCTGGCCAGGGTGACAATTGTCGGCCCGTCGGATCGGCTCACGGTGCCCGAAAGCATGTTGGCCTTGCCGAGGAAGTCGGCGACGAAGGCGGTGGCCGGGCGCTCATAGACTTCTTCCGGCGTGCCGATCTGCTCGGCCGAGCCGGAATTCATCACCACGATGCGGTCCGACATGGACAGCGCTTCTTCCTGGTCGTGCGTGACGAAGATGGCGGTGATGCCGGTTTCCTTCTGGATCTTCTTGATCTCGACGCGCATTTCCTCGCGCATGTTGGCGTCGAGCGCCGAGAGCGGCTCGTCGAGCAAGAGCACCTGCGGCTCGAAGACGATGGCGCGGGCCAGCGCGATGCGCTGCTGTTGGCCGCCCGACAATTGCGAGGGCAGTTTCTTCTCGCTGCCCGGCAGCCGCACCATGTCGAGCGCCTGGCCGACCTTGCGCTTGATCTCGGGCTTCGCCACGTTGCGGTATTTCAGGCCGAAGGCGACATTGTCGAACACGCTCTTGTGGGGAAAGAGCGCATAGCTCTGGAACACCAGGCCGATGTTGCGCTTGTAGATCGGCACGTCGTCGACGCGGCGTCCGCCGATCATGATCTGGCCCGCCGAAATGTCGACCAGCCCGGCAATCGAGCGCAGGATCGTCGTCTTGCCGCAACCTGAAGGGCCGAGCAGCGTGACGAAGCTGCCCTTGCGGATCGACAGCGAGAAATCGCGCACCGCGACGAACTTGCCGTAGGCGATGTCGATGTTGCGGAACTCGACCGCCGGGCTGTTCGCCCCGGCGGCCGCGCTCGCGCCCTGTGCCCCGGCCGAGGCCGGCCGGGGATGGATTTTCGTGTCCTGGCTGTCAGGCACCTTTCGAGATCCTGTTCCACTGCTTGGTCCAGGCGTCCTCATTGGTCGCCCAGTAGACCGGATCGGCGAAGGTCAGCGCCTTCATCGTGCCCGTCGGATCGAAGGCCGGCAGCTTCGCGATCTTGTCGGTCAGCTTGACTTTGGTCGGGTCGAGCGACGGCGGATAGCTCTGGCCCTCGGCCACCGCGATCGAGGTCGCCGGGTCGAGCATGAAGTTGATCAGCTCCTCGCACTCCGTCATCGGCGAGCCCTTCAGGATGAGCATGTCCTCCATCCAGGCATAGGAGCCGGCCGGATCGAGATAGCCGATCGGATGACCCTGGTCCTGCAGCGCCGCGACGCGGCCCGACCAGGCGTCGGTCACCACGATCTCGCCCTTGGAAAGCAGGTCCATCAACTCCGCGCCGGAGCTCCAGAACTTCTTGGCGAGGTCGCGCGTCTCGCGCACCTTGGCCCAGATCGTGTCCATGTCCTTGAGGTTGTTGGGATCCTGTCCGGTGGCCAGGGCCGCGTACCAGACGCGCGTCGTCATGTCGGAATAGCCGCCGACCTTGCCGGCATATTTCTTGTCGAGCAGGAGTGCCGCGCCCTTTTCCTTGGCTTCTTCGGGCGAGATCACCTTGGTGTTGTAGGCAATGCCGGTCGTGCCGTAGTCGTAAGGCACGGCCGACAGCTTCGGCGTCAGCTTGCGGAACGGCTCGATCATCGGCTGCAGCACATTCGCCATGTTGGGAATGTTGGCCTCGTTGATCTCCGAGGTCAGGCCGCCATTGACGTATTTGATGTAGTAGTTGACGCCTGAGGAATGGATGACCTGGTAATCGCCAGGCTTAGCGGTCTTGATCTTGGTGATGATCTCATCCTCGTCGCCGAACGTGCCTTGCACCACCTTGATCTTTGTCTTGGCCGTGTAGGGCTGGAAGGCGAACTTGTCGATCGCGTCCTGCACCGTGCCGCCCCAGCCGTCGAAGCGGACTTCCTCGACCGCGGCGAGCGCCCGGCCCATCCACGGCATGGAAAGCCCCGCCGACGCGGCGGCCGCCGCCGTCAGCGTCAGGAAAGTGCGGCGGCTCAGATCGCCATTGGCATACCGGTCGTGCAGCCGTTTCAGCCGCTTGGTCGTCGTCAGTTTCATCGTACTTCCTCCTTTGGTTCGCCGCGTCTCTTCAACTTCGTCAGGCTCTGCAGGATCAGGCCGCCGATCAACGGGATGCCGACGGTCACCAGGATCATCACGGTGCCGAGCGCGTTGATCTCCGGGCTGATCGAAATCTTGAGCATGGAAAGGATCTGGGTGGGCATGGTCTCGACGCCGGCCGGCCGCCAGAACAGGCTGGCCGAGGTGTTGTCGAACGAAATGG